>URTG01000108.1 GCA_900550705.1 uncultured Eubacteriales bacterium
CCAAGGTGGAGCCCCGGCGGGTGATGGAAATCCGGGTCAAGGTGCTGCCGGAACAACCCAAAGAAGATTAAAAAGGTCGTCTCCCACCGGGAGACGACTTTTTTATATCCTTAAAATCTCGCGCCGCCGAATTCGGCCAGCTTCAGGCCCTTGTTGCGGTCGGTGACCCACTGGATGGACCACTGGGAGGAGAACAGGAGCAGCTGGTTGCCCTTGTAGTCCTCCACCAGCTTGGCGTCGTTGGGGAGGAGGAGGTCCTCCTCCTTGAGAGCGGGGGCGTCCTCGTCCTCCTTGACGATCCAGCGGAGATATTCGTAGGGCAGGCCCTCTTTATACAGCTCTACGTTGTACTCGCTGCGGAGGCGGTACTCCAGCACGTCGAATTGCAGGGTGCCCACCACGCCCACAATGACCTCCTCCATGCCGGTGTAGGGGGTCTTGAAGATCTGGATGGCGCCCTCCTGGGCGATCTGCTCCACGCCCTTGAGGAACTGCTTGCGCTTCATGGTGTCGATGGACCGGATGCGCTCGAAGTGCTCCGGGGCGAAGGTGGGGATGGGGTCGAAGGCGAACTTTTTAGAGGGGGCGCACAGCGTGTCGCCAATGGAGAAGATGCCCGGGTCGAAGACGCCGATGATGTCGCCGGCGTAGGCCTCCTCGATGATCTCCCGCTCGGCGGCCATGAGCTGCTGGGGGCGGGAGAGGCGGATCTTCTTGCCGCCCTGGACGTGGTAGACCTCTTGATCCGCCTCGAACTTGCCGGAGACCACCCGCATGAAGGCGATCCGGTCCCGGTGGGCCTTGTTCATGTTGGCCTGGATCTTGAAGACGAAGGCGGAGAAGCTGTCGTCGAAGGAGTCGACAATCTCGTCCCCGGCGCGGCGGGGCAGGGGGGCGGTGGTCATGCGGAGGAACTCCTCCAGGAAGGGCTCCACGCCGAAGTTGGTGAGGGCGGAGCCGAAGAACACCGGGGAGAGCTTGCCGTGCCGCACCCGGTCCAGGTCGAAGTCGCAGGACGCGCCGTCCAGCAGCTCGATCTCGTCCACCAGCTGGTCCCGGCGGGCGGCGCCGATGAGGTCGGCCAGGGCGGGGTCGTCGGGTTCGATCTCCGTGGCGGTGGCGGCCCGGGCGTTGGTGTTGGAGGTGAAGTGGATGACCTTGCGGTTCTGCCGGTCGTAGACGCCCTTGAACTCCTTGCCGCAGCCGATGGGCCAGTTCATGGCGTAGGTGTCGATGCCCAGCTCCTTTTCCAGCTCCTCGCACAGCGCAAAGGGGTCCCGGGCCTCCCGGTCCATCTTGTTGATGAAGGTGAAGATGGGGATGTCACGCATGGCGCAGACCTTGAACAGCTTGCGGGTCTGGGCCTCCACGCCCTTGGCGCCGTCGATGACCATGACGGCGGAGTCGGCGGCCATCAGGGTGCGGTAGGTGTCCTCGGAGAAGTCCTGGTGGCCCGGGGTGTCCAGGATGTTGATGCAGAAGCCCTCATACTGGAACTGCATCACCGAGGAGGTGACGGAGATGCCGCGCTGCTTTTCGATCTCCATCCAGTCGGAGGTGGCGGCGCGGGTGTTCTTCTTGCCCTTGACCTGGCCGGCCTGGGCGATGGCTCCGCCGTAGAGCAGGAACTTCTCTGTCAGCGTGGTCTTGCCGGCGTCGGGGTGAGAGATGATGGCGAAGGTTCTTCTCCGCTTGATTTCCGATTCATATTGAGACAACAGGGTCCACTCCCTTGTAAAAAATGGCCCGGCGGCCGCCTCGCGGTTTGAGAAAAACGGCCCGGGAGTTAAAAAATATCTATTAAACCAAAACAGTTTATCATAGTTTTTTCCGCTCCGCAAGGGCTTCCGTGCTTATTTTCCATTGAAACCGGGGGCGGGCTCTGCTATAATAGGGCAGGCTGAATTTGGCCGTAAGTTTTTTGTACATCCGGCGGGGAAATCATCCCGCCGCCCACATAATTTTGCGAAAAGGAGCGCCCCATGAACAAATATCCCCTGCAAGGCCTGCTGCGGCGAACGGTTGCCGCGGCGCTGGCTGTCGTACTGACCGTGCCCACGGCCTTTGCCGCGGCGGGCGACCAGAAGGTAAAGACCTCCGTGGCCCTGGCCGATGGGCTGACCTATCAGAACACCGTGACGGTGAACAACGCCAGCCGGGTGGAGAGCTTCGCCCTGGAGCTCAGCCCCGACAGCGGAGCCTACCCCATCCTGATGCAGGGCTCGGGCACGGTGTACGCCGGGGCCAGCATCAACAAGGTGGTATCCTCCGCCCAGCAGCAGGGCTATCATGTGCTGGCGGCGGTGAACACCGACTTCTTTGTCCCCGCCACCGGTGTGCCCATCGGCATTGTCATTGAGGACGGGGTTTATAAGTCCGGCGCGGAGAATGAGGCCGCTATGGCGGTTTCCGGCGGGCGGGTGTCGCTGGTCACGTCCCCCAAGGTAACGCTGACCCTGACCAACCAGCGCACCGGGACGCAGACCACACCCCACCACTTCAACAAGACCCGCAGCAGCACCGGCGGGCTGTATCTGCTGAACAGCGATTTTTCCACCGTGTCCACCCGGGCCACCGGCGCGGGGTGGTATGTGCGGCTGCGGCCCGCCAGGCTGGAGGCAGGCCCCGCCCCCACCACGCCCACGGAGCCGGGCGCGGGCACGGAGACGGGGAAGGAGGACACCTCCACCCCCAGCCAGGACGCCGCCGGGCGCGGGACGGCGGACTCCTCCACGCCCTCCGACAGCTCCGGCAGCTCCGGCAGTCAGGACGTTCCGGGCAGTCAGGATGCCAGGAGCGTCCGGGCGGATGTCGAACCCCAGAGCGGCACGGTGGTGCTGGGGGAGAGCGTGGAGAAGCTGACGGTGAACTCCACCCTGGAGCTGAAGGTGGCCGAGGTGGTGCCCTCCACGGCGTACCCCCTGGACATCGGCCCCTATGATTACATCCTCACCGCCGGAGATGCCTCCGGATACAACGAGACCTTCCAGTCCTTCCAGGTGGGGGACAAGGTGACCCTGACCACCTCCTGTGCCGACAGTACCCTGGCCAATGCCCGGTGGGCCGGGGGCGTGGGGGACATTATGGTGCAGAACGGCCAGCTGACCGACAGCTCCACCTGGAGCTACACCAAGGACGGCCGCGCCCCCCGCACCGCCGTGGGCGTGAAGGCGGATGGCACCCTGCTCCTCTACGCGGTGGACGGCCGACGGAACGGCTACTCCATCGGCCTGAGCCAGAAGGACCTGGCGGAGGAGATGAAGGCCCGGGGCTGCGTCTGGGCCGCCAATCTGGACGGCGGCGGCTCCACCGCCATGTCCGTCTGGCTGCCGGGGGATACCGGGCCGGTGGTCAAGAGCATCCCCTCCGACGGTAAGCCCCGGAGCTGCGCCACCTATCTGCTGATGGTCACCGACGACAAGGGCAGCGGCACCGCCAGCCGTCTGGCCTGGAAGGAGGACGGGCCGGTGGTGCTGGCCGGGTCCTCCCTCACTCTGCCAGATACCCTGGCGCTGGACAGCGGGATGAAGACGGTGAGCAGCCAGGTCTCTGACGTGACCGCCCAGTCGGGAGGCGGGCTGGGGACCATCACGGACGGGGTATACACCGCCGGGGAGCGGAGCGGGACGGACACCATTCAGCTCCACTCCGACCGTCTGGGGGTGGACGGCACCGCCCAAATCCACGTTGTGGGGGCGCTGACCTCCCTGACCCTCTCGAAGCGGGGCAGCAGCGCCGCCCTGACCGCGCTGAGTCCCAAGCCGGGCGAGCAGGTGCAGCTGGCGGTGAGCGGGTCCTATTGGGGCCGCACCGCCCTGCGGGACTTCGGGCCGGTGAAATGGACCGTGTCCGGCAATGTGGGCACGGTGGACCAGAACGGCCTGTTTACCGCCTCGGAGCAGGGGGGCAGCGGGAGCATTTCCGCCACCGCCGGGGGGATTACCCAGACCATCAGCATCTCTATGAACAGCGTCCACGGCGACGTGCCCTCCAGCCACTGGGCCTATCCCGCCGTGAGCTATTGCTACGACAAGGGCATTGTGGGCGGCGTGTCGGCCACGGAGTTTGGCCGGGACCTGAACATCCGCCGGGCGGACTTTATGCTCATGCTGTATAACGCCGTGGGCAAGCCGGCGGTGAGCACCGGCTGCACCTTTACCGACGTGTCCGCCGGTGACTACTACTACACCGCCCTGTGCTGGGGCCAGAGCGTGGGGCTGGCCTCGGGCACCGGGGGCAGCAGCTACTCCCCCAACGACCCCATCACCCGGGAGCAGGCCTGCACCATTCTCCGCCAGGCCCTGCCGCTGCTGGGAAAGAGCTGCCCCAACGCCAGCCAGTCGGTACTGGACAGGTTCGCCGACAAGGACCAGATTGCCGACTACGCCAAGAGCCATGTGGCCACTCTGGCCGCCCAGGGGATTATCAGCGGCAAGGGGGAGGGCGTGGACCCCAAGGGCCGCCTGACCCGGGCGGAGATGGCCGTGATGCTCTATCAGAGCATGACCTTCACCCCCAATCAGGATGTGCCCACCGACGAGCCGGTCACCCCGGAGCAGCCCGCCGACCCCGTCCAGCCGGAGACCCCCGACGTGCCCGGCACTCCGGACACGGAGGACCCCGGGGAGGATGACGGCGGCGACCAGGGGGAGGACACCCAGGGCTTCGTCCTGTCCCAGACCGACGCGGAGCTGGCCGCCGGAGCCAGCCTGACCCTGACGGCCCGGAACGCCGCCGGGGCCATCACCTGGACCAGCAGCGAGCCCAAGGCGGCCTCCGTCTCTGCCGACGGAACGATTACCAACTGCTGGGCGGGAGACAGGGCGGTGCGCGTGACCATCACCGCCGCCTGCGGCACGGAGCGCGCCGCCTGCGACGTGCTGTGCCAGCCCACGACCCAGGTGGGCACCGTCACCGACGCGGAGGCCGGTCTGAACGTCCGCTCCGGCCCGGGCACCGGCTTCCCCTCCCTGGGCAAGCTGGCCAACCTCACCCAGGTCCCCGTTCTGGGGGAGGAGAACGGCTGGTTCCGGATCTTCTATACCGGTTCCGACGGCACAGTCCAGATCGGGTATGTGTCTGGAAACTATCTGACGGTAAACAATCGAGCGTAAAAGAACCGGCTCCGTTGTTGCGGGGCCGGTTCTCTCTTGTATTTTACAGGTTCTGCTTTTATGGTAGGCAGTTCCAAAGCCTCCCTTGTGTAAAGGGAGGTGGCTCGGCGAAGCCGAGACGGAGGGATTGTCGTAGGTGCTCAGAGTCCTTCGGAGGACAACCCCTCAGTCAGCCTGACGGCTGACAGCTCCCCTTACACAGGGGAGCCATTGAAACTGCCTGCTACTTTCCGACCGTAATTAACCCCGGTATGGCCTTCAGCTAAGAGGGTCCGTCAGCGACAGGATCGACACCTCGAACGCGGTATGCTCCTGGGTGCGGTTTTCGCTGGCCTTGGTGTAGATGCGGCTTTGCAGGCGGCCGGTGAGGGAGAGGCGCTGACCGACCTCCATGCGGCCGCAGCGGTGGGCCAGACTGCCCCAGGCGATGCAGGGCAGGTAGTCCGCCCGGCCATAGCGGCGGTTGACGGCCAGAATCATGTCGCAGATGGTCCGGCCCAGGGGGGTGACCCGGAGACTGGGTGGCTTGCACAGGGCACCGGACAGAGTGAGGCGGTTGTCGTCCTCCTCCTCCGGGGGACAGGGGAGCAGGGTCCTGGCGAAGACGCTGATGACCAGGCGGCTGCCCGCGCCGCTGCGGTTGTTGAAGGTGCGGACCTCCCCGGACACGGCCAGCCGGTCGCCGGGCTGGAGGGGCAGCGCCTCCAGCTGGCTCTGGGCGGCGACGAGGTTCAGGCGGTCCTCCGCCCCGGACAGGCGGCGCACCGCCAGGGGGAGACGGAAATAGGTCACCCCGTGGTTGACATGGGACTCCTCCGGCGGACCGGCCAGAC
Organism: uncultured Eubacteriales bacterium; assembly: GCA_900550705.1. Lineage (GTDB taxonomy): Bacteria > Bacillota > Clostridia > Oscillospirales > Oscillospiraceae > Lawsonibacter. Next base: position 5,948 of record URTG01000108.1, read on the forward strand.
GGCCCCGGAGGAGAATACGGTTTTCATTCCAGCTGCTCTGCATAAGCACACCTCGCTATCCTTTGCTGGTCCACTCTATGCACAGAGAGGGATAGGTATGTCCTATCCTTTCGAAATCTCCCGCCCCCGCAGGGGGCGGGAGATTTATGGCAACACCGCATAAA
>URTG01000109.1 GCA_900550705.1 uncultured Eubacteriales bacterium
GGATACGCCCGAGATCACAGGAGGGAAACCCATGCTGTTATACGGAACGAAGCATCTCACCCACCGGGCCCAGGCCCGGGACCTGCTGGCCCGGGGGGCGGCGGAGGGCTGGGGGCTGTCTGCCCTGCCGGAGGAGGGGCGGCTGCCCGGGGGGAAGCCCTGGTTCCCCGCCGCGCCGGAGCGGCAGTTCAATCTGAGCCACAGCGGTTCCCTGGCCCTGTGCGCCCTGGACGACCAGCCGGTGGGGGCGGACCTTCAAATTGTGAAGGAGCGCTGGCGGCCCGGGCTGATGGACCGCATTTGCAGCCCGGCGGAGCGGGAATGGCTGGCCGCCCGGGGGGACCGATGGGCGGACTTCGCCCTTCTCTGGGCCATGAAGGAGAGCAGGGTGAAGCAGACCGGCGAGGGCCTGACCCGGGCCATCCGGGGCATTGCCGTCCCCCTGCCGGAGGCGGGGGAGACCCTCTGCCCCCTGGGTCCCCTGTGGTTCGGCCTCTATGGGGGGGAGGGCTGGCGGGCCGCCGTATGCGGACTGACCCCGCCGCCAAACGAAATCACCTGGCTGGACGGGAAACCCAATTTTCCTTGACTTTCCACCGCCGCCCTGGTATACTCAGACCACTGATTCCGCGCCCACGGCCCGCCGTCCCCGCGGAAGCTTCTTTGGTATGGTAAACGGGCTCCTTGTTACAAAGGAGTCCGTTTTTTCACGAACGGAGGTTTTTGTTTGTCCGAGAAAGAAAATATTCTGGGCACTCTGCCGGTGGGACGGCTGGTGCTGACGATGTCCTGGCCCATTATGCTGTCCATGCTCATGCAGGCGGTGTATAACCTGGTGGACAGCATTTTTGTGGCCCAGCTCAGCGACGTGGCCTTTCTGGCCCTGTCCTATGCCTACCCCATCCAGACGCTGATGATCGCCTTCTGCGTGGGCACCGGCGTGGGCTTCAGCGCCATTCTGTCCGGACGCCTGGGGGAGGGGCGGAAGGATGAGGCCAACGACGTGGTCTTCCACGGTCTGGCCCTGTACGCTCTGTGCTGGGTGCTGTTCTGCGCCTTCGGCCTGCTGGGCAGCGGGGCCTATCTCCGGGCCTGCACCGACACGGCGGAGGCGGCGGCGCTGGGCGCGGCCTATCTGCGGGTGTGCTGCTGCTTCTCCTTCGGCGTGTGCCTGCAATTCCCCTGCGAGCGGATCTTGCAGTCCACCGGCCACCCGGCGGGCTTTATGCTGATCCAGGGCTCCGGGGCGGTCATCAACCTGATTTTGGACCCCATCCTCATTTTCGGCCTGAAGATGGGCGTGGTGGGGGCCGCCGTGGCCACGGTGATCGGGCAGATCTCCGGCTCTCTGCTGGGCCTGTTTCTGGTGCGGCGGCTGCGGAGCCAATTCCATGTGACCCCCAAGGGGGTGCGGCTGAGCCGACGGATTTTTCAGGAGATCGGCCGCATCGCCCTGCCCTCCATCCTGATGCAGTCCCTGTCCAGCGTCATGTCTCTGGGACTGAACGCCATCCTCGCCCTGTGGTCAGAGACGGCGGTGTGGGTGCTGGGGGTATACTTCAAGCTGCAATCCTTCGTCTTCATGCCCATTTTCAGCGTGAACAACGGTCTGGTGTCCATCCTCAGCTTCAACTATGGGGCGGGCCGCCGGGACCGGGTGGCCCGGGCGGTGACCTTTGGCCTTCAGGTGGCCCTCATTACGGCGGCGCTGGGGCTGGCTCTGCTGTGGGTGGGGGCGCTGCCCCTGCTGGCCGTGTGCTTCCACGCGGGGGCGGAGGCCATCGCCCTGGGTGTGCCCGCCCTGCGGATGACCGGGGTGGCCTTCCTGCCCGCGGCGGTGAGCATCGTGTACTCCGCGGCCTATCAGTCCTTGGGGTACAGCCGGTATTCCCTGCTGATCTCCCTGCTGCGGTATATTGTCCTGCTGCTGCCCCTGACCTGGCTGCTGGTGCGGCTGTGCCACCAGTGGGCCTTCGGCGGCTTTGCCCTGACCGAGGCGGCCACCGGACTGCTGGCGGCGGGGCTGTACCGCAAGGTCAGGCGGGAGAAGCTCCGGGCGTAAGCGCCGGGGGGCGCTCCGGCCGGACCACCACCTGGTCCCCCTCCGCCAGAACGTGGAGCACGTCCCCCGGCCGCAGACCGCCGGACAGGAGCAGGTCCGCCGCCGGGTCGGCGATGAGCCGGGCCTCCGTCTGACGCAGGGGACGGGCACCCCGCTCCCGGCTGCCGCCCTGGCGGGCCAGAAGGGCCAGGGCCTCCCGGTCGGCCCGGAGGGTCACGCCGTGCCGGGCCAGCCGCTGGCCCGTCTCCGCCACCAGTCCGGCGGCGATGGTCTCCAGGGTGTCCCCCTCCAGGGGGTGGAAGACCAGCAGCTCGTCCAGCCGCCCCAGAAATTCCGGGGCAAAGGCCTGGCGCACCTCCCCCAGCACGGCGGCCTCCACCTGGTCCCGCTGGGCCGCCGGTCCGGCGGAGAAGCCCAGCTGCTGCCCCCGGAGAAAGTGCCGCGCCCCTAAATTAGAGGTCATCATCAGCACGGTGTTGCGGAAGTCGGTTTTCCGACCCTGGGCATCGGTGAGCACCCCCTCCTCCATCACCTGAAGGAGGAGGGACCACACGTCCCGGTGGGCCTTTTCCAGCTCGTCCAGCAGCACCACGGACCAGGGGGCGCGGCGGACCCGCTCCGTCAGCTGGCCGCCCTCGTCGTGGCCCACATAGCCCGGGGGCGAGCCGATGAGCCGGGAGACGGAGTGGGCCTCCTGGTACTCTGACATATCAAAGCGCAGCAGGGCCTCCTCCCGGCCAAACAGGGTCCGGGCCAGGGCGCGGCACAGCTGGGTCTTGCCCACGCCGCTGGGTCCCAGCAGCAGAAAGCAGGCCACCGGCCGCCGGGGGTCCCGCAGTCCCAGCCGTCCCCGCCGGATGGCCCGGGCCACCGCCGCCACCGCCCGGTCCTGGCCCAGTACGCTGCGGCGAAGTTCCTCCTCCAGGGCGGCCAGCGCCTCCCGGTCGGCCTGGGCCGGGTCGCCCACAGGGATGCCCGTCCACTGGGTCAGCACGGCGCGGATGTCCGCCTCCTCCACCGCCTGGGGGAGGCGGTTTGCCTGCCATTTGGTCCGGGCGTCGGCCAGCTGGCGGCGGAAGTCCCGCTCCGCGTCCCGGAGCAGGGCGGCCTGCTCAAAGTCCCGGGCGCGGATGGCCTGGGACATCTGCCGGCCCGCCTGGGCGGTGCGCTCCTCCAGCTGGCGCAGCTCCGGGGGGAGGGCCCGCCGGTCCAGCCGGGCCCGGGCCGCCGCCTCGTCCATCAGGTCGATGGCCTTGTCGGGCAGAAAGCGCTGGGGCAGATAGCGGATGGACAGGTCCACCGCCGCCGCCAGCGCCCCGTCGCTGATGGTCAGCCGGTGGTGGGCCTCATACCGGCTCCGCAGCCCCCGGAGGATGGCCAGGGCCTGGTCCCGGCTGGGCTCCGCCACGGTGACGGGCTGAAAGCGCCGCTCCAGGGCGGCGTCCCGCTCGATGTGCCGCCGGTACTCGTCCAGGGTGGTGGCCCCCATGAGCTGGACCTCTCCCCGGGCCAGGGCGGGCTTCAGGATGTTGGCCGCGTCGATGGCCCCCTCGGCGCTGCCCGCCCCCACCACGGTGTGCAGCTCGTCCAGAAAGAGGATGACATTCCCCGCCCGGCGGACCTCCCCCAGGACGTGGCGCAGCTTTTCCTCAAACTCCCCCCGGTACTTGGTGCCCGCCACCATGGCGGACAGGTCCAGGGCGCACACCCGCTTGCCCTGTAAGACGCTGGGCACGGTCCCCCGGACGATGGCCAGGGCCAGGCCCTCGGCGATGGCCGTTTTGCCCACCCCCGGCTCGCCGATGAGGGCGGGGTTGTTCTTGGTCCGGCGGGAGAGGACCTGAATGACCCGCTCCAGCTCCGCCTCCCGGCCGATGAGGGGGTCCAGCCCCCCGGCGGCGGCCAGGGCGGTCAGGTCCCGGGCGCACTGGTCCAGCTGGCGGGTGTCGGTGACGGAGCGAAGCTCCGGCTCCCGGGGGCGGAAGCGAGGCAGACCGTCCTCCCCGCCCAGGGCGGCGGACACCCGGCGGTAGAGGGCGTCCCGCTCCACGCCGCAGTCCCCCAGCAGGGCGGCGGCGGCGCAGTGCTCCTGCCGCAGCAGACCGAGCAGCAGCAGCTCCGGGTCCACCGTTCGGCGGCCCATCCGGCGGCTGTGGGCCACGGCGGACTGAATGGCCAGACAGGAGTTGGGCGTCAGCCCCCGCCGGGGGGCGGGTCCTCTGGCCCCCACCCCCACCCGCTGGCGCACGGCGGCTTGCAGCGCCTCCGGCCCCGCCCCCGCTTGGCGGAGGACCGAGGCCGCCGGGCTGTACTCCTGCCCCGCCAGCCCCAGCAGCAGGTGCTCGCTGCCCACATAGCTGTGTCCCAGCCGGGCCGCGCTGCTCAGCGCCAGCCGCAGCACCCCCAGGGCCGCGGCGGTAAAGCAATGATTCGACATAGTGTTCCCTCCCAGGGGAAAGCCGGTGGACTGGAACGTCCTTCTCCCCGAAGAAACCCGAAGAAAAAAGGAGAAAAGATTAAAGAAAGAGAAAATTCTGTCTGATGTCCCAAAAGTTCCGCCGGTTTTCCGGATAAAATCTTGAGTAAGGATGCCCACTATTTCACAATTTAGCATTGCAATTTCAGAAAGTTGTGATAAAATAAGAGTACATTCAATGTGGAGGTGTACTTATCATGGCTTATGTTATCGGTGATGCCTGCATCAGCTGTGGTTCCTGCGCGGATGCCTGCCCCGTGGGCGCCATTTCTCAGGGCGATGATCACTATGTGATCGATGCCGGTGCCTGCCTGGACTGCGGTTCCTGCGCCGGTACCTGCCCCGTGGGTGCGATTTCCCAGGGCTGATTCCGTTTCGGAAACAAAAAAGCAACGCCAGTATGCCGGCGTTGCTTTTTTGTTTTTATGGGGGTGTGATTGAGAGCACCCCTCATTTTTGGCGCTATGATATAATATTTAATATTAGATTTGGTGATATTGATGATTGATATTTATTGTGGAACCGGCTATACTAGAGACTGTAAAAAACGATACCGCATCGAAGGGAGTGTTCTTTATGATGCGTTCCAATGCGTTGACTGCCGGTTCTGTCCCCTATGCGCCGCCCCGCCGCCGGAAGGAGGTCCGGGACCCCTATGACGGTCTGCGGCCCTGGTCGGCCATCACCCACGGCGTGGGCGCGGTGCTTGCCCTGGCGGGCACGGCGGTGCTGCTGCTCCAGGCGGCGGCGATGGGGAAGTGGCTGCACGTTATCCTGTTTTTGATCTATGGCCTGTCCATGACCGGACTGTACACCGCCAGCACCCTGTACCACTGCGTGAATACCTCCGTGGCCGGGCGGATCGCCCTGCGGAAGTATGACCACTGCTCCATTTATCTGCTCATCGCGGGCAGCTATACCCCGCTGTGCCTCACCGTCCTGCGGGACAGCGGCGGTGTGCCCCTGCTGGCCGCCGTGTGGACCATGGGGGTGCTGGGGGTGGTGCTCACCCTGGTGAAGCTGTCCATCCCCCGCTGGCTCACCAGCGCCATCTACCTGTTCATGGGCTGGCTGGCCATTTTCGCCATCGTGCCCATCTACCGCGCCCTGCCCGCCGCCGGCTTCGGCTGGCTGCTGGCCGGCGGTCTGCTGTACACCGTGGGCGGCGTCCTCTATGCCGCCAAGTGGCCCGGCCGGAACAACCCCCGCTTCGGCTGTCACGAAATTTTCCATGTGTTCATCCTTCTGGGCAGCATCGCCCACTTTGTGATGATGTACCGGGTCATCGCGTGTATGGCATGAGTGCAGACGAAAGCGCCCCGCTGCGGAAGAAATTTCAGGCTGTCGAAAAAGTCCTTCCAGCCGAAGGATTCGGAGGGAGGGATAGTTGGAAAGGGGACCATCAGGGTCC
>URTG01000110.1 GCA_900550705.1 uncultured Eubacteriales bacterium
CCTGTGGGGGGAAGGCTAGGGCAAAGCCTTCCCCCTTCCAGGGGGAAGGTGCCCCCGCAGGGGGCGGATGAGGGTGACTTTCGGACAAAAAGCACCTGCCCCCAGGGCTAGAAAACTCCTACCTCATCCCTCCTCACTCCTAACTCCTACCTCATCCCTCCTAACTCCTAACTATTTTTCACTATCCTCGCAGTGCGCGAAACCTTCCCCAGCTCCCGGTTCTTCCCATTGTGCTGGGCGATGCACCGGGCAATCTCTCCCTGGGCCTGGTCCACCTCCAGGCGGAAGGTGCGGGCGGAGACGCGGAGGGCGCCGTGGCCCAGGATAATGACCTGCTCCAGCCCGTCGGAGGTGGCCACGCGGACGCGGTGCTCCTTGCGGAGGTCGTAGGAGGTCTTTTCGATGTAGGCGTCGGCGGTCTCGGCCTCCTTGGTGTAGACGACGTAGAGACCGTTTTTCTGCTCCACCGAGCCGGGGTTGCCCTTGACCTTATAGGCGTCGAACACCAGAATGACCACGCACTTGCGGAAGGCCTGGTAATTTTCCAGAATTTCGGTGAGGGCGGCCCGGGCGGCGGCTACGTCCTGGCGGGCCAGCCGGGCCAGGTCCTCCCAGGCGAAGATGATGTTGTAGCCGTCCACCAGCAGATACTCCGGCCCCCGGTCCTGGGCCGCGATGGAGTAGTTCCGCTGGTCCAGACTGGTGCGGGCGGGGGGCTTCTGGGGCTGGAAGGCGGCCTTCTGCTCCACCTTGCCGTAGGTCCGCTCGAACACGGCCTGCAGCTCCTTGTCCTGTGCCAGGCCGCCGCCGGAGGGTCCCCGCCGGGGCGGGGCGGGGGAGAGGGGGGCGGCCTTCTCTGCCGCCGTATCTCTGCCCCAGCCGCTGTCCAGGTGCATATAGTCCCGCACCTGGTCCCAGGGGACGAGGAAGCCGCCGCCGTGGGCGCAGAAGACGGAGTCGGCGGGGTGGTCCGCGTCCCGCTCCGGGTGGTAGCCCAGGGCGTGGACCACGGCGTCCTGGTCCCGGCAGGGCGCATAGCCCCGGAGAGTGCAGGTCAGCCGCCCCAGGCCCCGGGTGTAGGCGCTGACGGCGGCCCCGTAGTCCCGCAGCCCGGCCACGGGGGCGCAGCCCCCAAGGAGGGTCCGGTCCTCCGCCGTCTCCGGCGGCTGACAGGTGCCGCCCATGGCCTGGATGTCCGTCATGGCTCGGCCGGCGCTGGCGGGGGGCAGCTCCAGGACGAAGTCGTAAACAGGTTCCAGCAGAACATTCTCCGCCTGCATCAGGCCCTGGCGGATGGCCCGGTAGGTGGCCTGGCGGAAGTCGCCCCCCTCGGTGTGCTTCACATGGGCCCGGCCGGCCAGCAGGGTGATTTTCACGTCGGTGAGGGGGGACCCGGTGAGAACGCCGGGGTGCTCCCGCTCCAGCACATGGGTGAGAATGAGCCGCTGCCAGTTCAGGTCCAGCTGGTCCGTGGGACAGGCGGAGGCGACCTGCACCCCGCTGCCCCGGGGACCGGGCTCCAGGAGAAGATGGACCTCGGCATAGTGCCGCAGCGGCTCAAAGTGGCCCACCCCCTCCACCGGGGCGGCGATGGTCTCCTTATAGACAATGCTCCCCGCCCCGAAGGTCACGGCCAATCCGAACCGGTCGGCGATGAGCCGCTGGAGGACCTCCAGCTGAATCTGGCCCATCAGCTGCAAATGCAGCTCCCGGTGGGCCTCGTCCCACACCAGGCGGAGGAGGGGGTCCTCCTCCTCCAGCTGGCGGAGCCTGGGGAGCACGGCGTGGGGGTCGGCCCCCTGGGGCAGGATGAGCTGATAGGTGAGCACCGGCTCCAGCACCGGCTGGGCGGCGGGGGGTTCGGCCCCCAGGCCCTGGCCGGGATAGGTGTGGGTCAGACCGGTGACGGCCACCACCATCCCCGGCTCCGCCCGGTCCAGGGGGCGGAATTTCTCGCCGGAGCAGAGCCGCAGCTGGTCGGCCTTCTCCTGCCACGCCTCGCCGTGGTGGGTGCCGGAGAGGGGCATTTTCGCCGTCAGCGCTCCGCCGGTGACCTTCAGCCAGGTGAGCCGCGCCCCCAGGGGGTCCCGGCCAATCTTGAACACCCGGGCGGCGAAGTCCGGCCCCGCCGGAGCGGGACGGGTCCACGTCTCCAGCCCGGCCAGCAGCTCCTGGATGCCCTCCAGCTTCAGGGCGGAGCCGAACCAGCAGGGGAACAGCTTCCGGGCGGCAATCAGGTCCCGCAGGGTGTCCGGCGGGAGGACGCCGTCGGCCAGGAACTGCTCCAGCGCCCCCTCGTCGCACAGGGCGGCGGCCTCGTCCCGCTGGGGCTGGGGCGCGCCGAAGTCCACACAGCCCCCGTCCAGCAGCTTTTGGAGCTGGGCCAGCAGGGCACCCCGGTCCGCCCCCGCCAGGTCCATCTTATTGACGAACAGAAAGGTGGGCACCTGATACCGGGCCAGCAGCCGCCACAGGGTGCGGGTGTGGCTCTGCACCCCGTCCGCCCCGCTGATGACCAGCACGGCGTAGTCCAGCACCGGCAGGGTGCGCTCCGTCTCGGCGGAGAAGTCCACATGGCCCGGGGTGTCCAGCAGGGTAAATTCCGCCGTCGGGGTGGAGAGGAGGGCCTGCTTGGAAAAAATGGTGATGCCCCGCTCCCGTTCCAGAGCCTGGGTGTCTAAAAATGCGTCGCCGTGGTCCACCCGGCCCAGCCTCCGCAGGGCCCCGCCGGTGTAGAGCAGACCCTCCGTCAGGGTGGTCTTGCCGCTGTCCACATGGGCAATGACGCCGATACAAATATGCTTCATGGCTTTATCACTTTCTCTTGTCTTCGGTCCCCACGCCGCGGGGACCGATTTTAGATGTTTTGTTCTATTATGCCAGATTTCGCCCCAACCTTCAACGGCTGACGTGGGACTTTTTCGACAAGCTGGATTTTTCGCCGGGGAATTCTGGACATTTTTCCGTCAGCGCGGTATACTATAATACCAAATCTTTCCCGCCCCGGCGGAGCACGGAATGGGACGGCTATGGAGGATGCTATGTATTCCTTTCTCTGGATCTTTTTTATCTACGCCTTTCTGGGCTGGTGTACCGAGGTGAGCTTTGCGGCGCTGAAGACCGGGCGCTTTGTGAACCGGGGATTCCTGAACGGCCCGGTGTGCCCCATTTATGGCTTCGGCGTGGTGATTGTGCTGCGCTTTTTAGGGCCGCTGAAGGGGAGCTTCCCGCTGCTGTTCCTGGACTCGGTGGTGCTGACCTCCGCCCTGGAGTGGCTCACCGGCTTTGTGCTGGAGAAGCTGTTCCATCAGCGCTGGTGGGACTACTCCGACGAGCCCTTTAACCTGGGGGGCTATATCTGTCTGCGGTTTTCCATCGCCTGGGGCTTTGCCTGCCTGTTCGTGGTGGACATTCTGCACCCCACGGTGGCCTTTTTCATCCGGGTGATGCCCCACACCCTGGGGCTGGTGCTGCTGTGGGCCTTTGGCGCGGCGATGGCGGTGGACCTGGCGGCCACGGTCCGCACGGTGACCCGGATGAACCGCACCCTGAGCCAGATCGACGAGCTGGCCGCCAAGATCCGGGCCAACTCCAACGGGTTCGGCGAGGGTCTGGCCGACCGGGTCCTGGACGCGGCGGAGAAGGGGGCCGACCTGCGGGAGGACCTGGACGGCTGGATGGAGGAGCTGAGCCAGCGGCACAGCGAGCGGAAGGAGGAGCTGGACGACCTCAAGACCGAGCTGGCCCAGCGGCGGGAGCACGTCAAGGCCCAGCTGGTGGAGTGGCAGCAGTCCATGAGCCGCCTGATGGACAAGGATGTGTTCGGCCAGAAGCGTCTGCTCCGGGCCTTCCCCGGAATGCGCTCCGTGGACCACGGCCGGGCGCTGGTGCGCTACCGCCGGGGCAAGGAGCGCCGGTGGACCGCCCGCCGCAAGCGGAGCTGATGCTGAAAACCTCCGCTCGTTTTTTTTCGGTAGGGTTTGCAATTTTTGAAATGATATGATACCATATCTCAGAGTATCAAAAACTCGCTCCGGCCAAAGGATTCGGAGGGAAGGATAGTTGGAAAGGAAACCGTCAGGGTTTCCTTTCCTTGAAATCAACAACATTTTAACGCAGTTAAGCAGTTAAAATGTTTGCAGCTTGACAAAAAAGCGGCGAAGCCACTTTTTTGACAAGCTGTGATGTGATACCATATCTGTGATTGCACCCGACTCTCCCGCCGGAGAGACCGGAGGAAAGGAGCGCTACCAGTGGAGGAATTGCTGGACCTGAAACGCCGCATGGAGCAGGAGAGACCTGCGGCCTGGGAGGAGCTGCCTGACATCGCCCTCTATATGGACCAACTGATCTCTTATATGCCCCGGCAGCTGATTCATTTTGACGACAGCGAATCGCTGACCTCGGCCATGGTAAATAACTATATCAAAGACGGCCTGGTGCCCCGGGCCGACGGAAAGCGATACGGCCCCGTCCATCTGGGCTATCTCACGGCGGTGTGCGCCCTGAAGAAGGTGCTGTCCGTCCGGGACGTGGGGGCGCTGATCGAGGCGGGGCAGGCGTCGAAGGACCCGCCTACCCTGTATCGCTATTTCAGCGCCGCCCTGGACCGGGCGCTCAGCGACACGGCGGCCACCATCGACGAAAACGCCCGGCGGGAGGACCTGGCCCGGATGGGCCTGGACCTGGCCCTGCGGAGCTATGCCAATCAGCTGGCCTGTGCCCGGATCTTAGACATCCTCCGGCCCGAGCAGGAGGAGCGCAGGGAGCACAAAAAAGGCCGACACTGACAAGGAGGGACTTCCATGTCTGACTTTATTATCCTCACCGACTCCTCCGCCGATTTGGGCGCGGACCTGACGGAGCGGTACGACATCCAGGTGCTTCCCCTGAGCTTTATCGTGGCGGGGGAGACCTATCACAACTACCCCGACAACCGGGAGATGGCCCCGGAGGTCTTCTATCAGAAAATGCGGGAGGGGGTGAAGGCCACCACCTCCGCCGTGAACGTGGGCCAGTACACCGATTTTCTGGAGCCCCAGCTCCGGGCGGGGCGGGATGTGCTGATTTTGTCCTTCTCCTCCGCCCTGTCTGCCACCTGCTCCGCCTCTCAGATCGCGGCGGAGGAGCTGCGGGAGCAGTATCCCCAGCGGAAAATTTATGTGGTAGACACCCTGTGCGCCTCTCTGGGCCAGGGCCTGCTGGTCTGCCTGGCCGCCCAGGAGCGGGCCAAGGGCCGGAGCATTGAGGAGGTCCGGGACTTTGCAGAGAAGAAAAAGGCCGTCATCTGCCACCAGTTCACCGTGGACGACCTGAGCTATCTGAAGCGCGGGGGCCGCATTTCCGCCACCACGGCGGTGGTGGGCACCATGCTCCGCATCAAGCCCCTGATCCATGTGAACGAGGAGGGCAAGCTCACCAGCGTGGGCAAGGCCCGGGGCCGGGAGGCCTCTCTGAAGGCCCTGATCGACACCATGGAGCGCACCATCATCGACCCGGCGGACCAGACCATTTTCATCAGCCACAGCGACTGCCTGGCCGATGCCCGGCAGGTGGCTCAGATGGCCCGTGACCGCCTGGGCGTGAAGAACGCCTACATCAACGACATCGGCCCCGTCATCGGCGCCCACACCGGCCCGGGCACCGTGGCCCTGTTCTATCTGGGCGTGGAGCGGTAAAGAATAAAAAAGCCTTCCCCTGGGGGAAGGTGCCCCCGAAGGGGGCGGATGAGGGGAACGTGAAGGGGCCTAGAGCGTTTGAATTAGAAGCTCGCAGTATCAAAGCCTCCCCTGTGTAAGGGGCCGATTCCCCCTATCGGGGGGAAATGTCACATAGTGACAAAAGGGGGAGGGAGGTGGCTCGGCGACAGCCGAGACGGAGGGGTTGTCGTAGTTCTGCCTGGC
>URTG01000111.1 GCA_900550705.1 uncultured Eubacteriales bacterium
GTCGGTTACTTGCCATCACTGGAAAGTACCTCGCCCGCAGGCGAAACACCCCCCTATCCCCACAAAAGGGCAAAAAAATTCCGGAAGCGCTCGCCTCCGGAATTTTTTACGCAGCTTTTGTTCTTACAGGCTGTGATCCTGGGTCAGGACAGGGTTCACGCACTTCTTCCTGCCATCCTCATAGATGTAGAAGCCGGCACCGCTCTTGCGGCCGCGGAACCCGGCGCTGACCATCTTCCGCAGCAGCATGGAGGGATGATACTTCTCGCCGTACTCCTGGGACAGAACGTTCATCACGTTCAGCAGGATGTCCAGACCGATCATGTCGGCCAGCTCCAGGGGACCCATGGGGTGGTTGCAGCCCAGCTTCATGCCGTTGTCCACATCCTCCACGGAGCCGATGTAGGAGCCGACGATGACACAGGCCTCGTTCAGCATGGGCAGCAGGGCGCGGTTGACGATGAAGCCGGGCTTATCGTCGGCCAGGATCAGGGTCTTGCCCATCTTCCTGCCCACTTCCTTGATGTCGTCCAGCACGCTCTGGGCGGTGAGCAGGCCGAAGATGACCTCGCACAGGCGCATACGGGGCACGGGGGAGAAGAAGTGCATACCCACGACCTGAGAGGGCCGCTTGGTGGCGGAGGCTAGAGAGGTCAGGGAGATGGAAGAGGTGTTGGAGGCGAAGATGGTCTCGGGGGGGCAGACGTCCTCCAGCTCGGCGAACACGGCCTGCTTGGCCTCCAGATTCTCGAAAATGGCCTCAATCACCAGGTCGGCGTTCTTGGCGCCGTGGATGGTGTCATCAATGGACAGGCGGGCCAGGGCGGCCTCGCAGTCCTCCTGGGCCATGCGGCCCTTCTCCACGTCCCGCTCCATCGCCTTCTGGATGCCGGCCTGAGCCCGCTCCAGCGCGGCCTGGTTCTTGTCGTTCAGGACGACGTTGTAGCCGCTGCAAATGGCGTTCTGGGCAATGCCGCTGCCCATCAGGCCGGCGCCCACCACAAAGATATTCTGGATTGCCATGGCAATAATCCCCTTTTCATCATACTTTTTTGTTTTTTCAGCTCCCGTCCCCGCCCTTCCAGTTGCGGGGAGGAAACCCTTCCGATGGTAGTTATCTTAGCATAGCAACCGCCGCACGTCTTAGCGGAAATGGCCGCATAGTATGCAGATATTAGCGTCTTGTGAAAAAGCAGCCTTTTCCCGGCCCGCCCGCCGGGAATTTGCACAATATCACCGAATCAGTAGCGATTCAGGGCCACCGAGCCGTCGTCCTGCCCCTTTTCGATGGCCCGGACCACGGCGTAGTAGCCGTAATCCTTGTTCACCTGGACCCAGAAGCGGTCGCCCACCCGTCTGCCCAGCAGGGCGGCCCCCATGGGGGACTCCTTGCTGATGAGTCCGTGGAGCACGTCCTGGCGGACGGTGGTGACGATCTGCCAGGTCTCCTCCTCCTCGTCCTCCTCCAGGTAGATGGTCACCTTGTCGTACAGGCCCACGCTGCCCGCGTCGGACCGGTCCTCTATGACCACGGCGGTTTTGATCATGTTTTCCAGAAAGCGGATGCGGCTCTCGTTTTTGTTCTTGTCCCGCTTGGCGGCCTTATACTCAAAGTTCTCGCTGAGATCGCCGAAGGACCGGGCCACCTTCACCTCCTCCAGCAGCTGGGGGCGGAGGGTGATCCGGCGGTAGTCCAGCTCCTCCTTCATCTTCTGAATGTCGATTTTCGTCAATTCGTTGTGCACGACGTTCCACCTCGTTGTATCACGCGAAGCGGCCCGGGGCCGCCTCTGCGCGTATGGTCGTAAAAACGGTCGTAGGGGCCGCTGCCCGGAACCCTGTTCGGGGTCTTTCTTAAAATCCCGCCAGGTAATCCTTCTGCGCCTGGGTCAGGGTGTCGATGGCCAGACCCATGGCGGCCAGCTTCACCCGGCCGATCTGGTCGTCGATCTCATCGGGGACGTTGTAGACCTTCTTCTCCAGCCCGTCCCGGTGCTTGACCAGCCACTCCAGAGACAGGGCCTGTACGGCGAAGGACATATCCATGATCTCCGCCGGGTGGCCGTTGCCCGCCGCCAGATTCACCAGCCGACCCTCGGCCAGAACGTTCAGGGTGCGGCCGTCGGGCAGACGGTAGCCCTGGATGTTCTCCCGGCGGGGGAAGGTCTCGGTGGCCAGCTCAGACAGGGCGGCCACGTCCACCTCGCAGTCGAAGTGGCCGGAGTTGCACAGGATGGCGTTGTCCTTCATCACGGCGAAGTGCCGCGCCACGATGACGTCCTTGCAGCCCGTGGCGGTAACGAAGATGTCGCCGTATCTGGCGGCCTCGTCCATGGGCATGACGCGGAAATTCTCCATGGTGGCCTCCAGCGCCTTGAAGGGGTCCACCTCGGTGACGATTACGTTGGCCCCCATGCCCTTGGCCCGCATGGCGATGCCCTTGCCGCACCAGCCGTAGCCCGCCACCACCACGGTCTTGCCCGCCACCATCAGATTGGTGGTGTGCATGATGGCGTCCCAGGAGGACTGGCCGGTGCCGTATTTGTTGTCGTAGTAGTGCTTGGCCTTGGCGTCGTTCACCGCCATCATGGGGCAGGGCAGGATGCCCGCCTTCTCCCGGGCGTAGAGACGGTGAATTCCGGTGGTGGTCTCCTCGCAGCCGCCGATGAGCCGGTCGCCGTATTGGGCGCAGGCCCCGCCCAGCAGGTGGATGAGGTCGCCGCCGTCGTCCACGATGAGGTGGGGGCGGCACTTCAGCGTCTCGGCCAGCAGACGCTCATACGCGGGCATATCCACGCCGTACACGCCGTAGGTGTCCACCCCCAGGTGGTCCATGGCGGCGGCCACGTCGTCCTGGGTGGACAGGGGGTTGCAGCCGGTGAGGTGCACCTCCGCGCCGCCCTCCCGCAGCACCAGACCCAGGTTGGCGGTCTTGGCCTCCAGATGGACGGACACGGCGATGGTCAGCCCGGCGAAGGGCTTCTCCCGGCGGAAGCGCTCCTCAATGCCAGACAGGGCGGGCATAAAATCCCGGACCCATTGAATTTTCTGCACCCCGGAGGGGGCCAGCGCGGGGTCTTTGATGATACTCATAGGGCAAAGCTCCTTTGCGGTGGGTTTCGATTTCGTGGACCTATTGTATCACATTCTCCGGGGGAAGAAAAGCGGCTGACCTGCTTTTTTCCCGAATTCGTCCCCGGGGCAAGGATTTTTCCAACGTTTACAGTTTTGTCATGGACTTTTCCCCGAAAAGCGGGTACAATGTCAGGGAGCTTATCACAACCTGATACAAGGAGGACCGTCCATGAAGGCTATTTCCCGCTGGCTGGACCGTTTCTGTTATCACCACCCCAACTTTGGCATCCCCGGTCTGATGCTGTACATCGCCATCGGCAACGCCGCCGTCTATCTGCTGGATATGTTTACCGGCGGACTGGCCACCAACTACCTGTTTTTCCACCCCGCCCTGGTGGCCCAGGGGCAGCTCTGGCGGATTTTTACTTTTATTTTCATCCCGCAGAGCGGCTATGACCCCACCAGTATGTTCTCGCTGCTGTGGTTCGCCATGAGCACCTTCTTCTATTACTGGCTGGGCACCGCCCTGGAGCGCCAGTGGGGCACCGCCCGGTTCAGCGTGTTCTACGGTCTGGGTATCCTGCTCAACCTGCTGGCCGGCACCATCTTCTCCACCAGCATCTCCATGTACTATGTGAATATGTCCCTGTTCTTCTCCTTCGCCACCCTGTACCCCGATATGCAGGTGCTCCTGTATGGCATCCTCCCCCTGAAGGTGAAGTGGCTGGCCTGGTTCGACGCGGCCTTCTTCGCCGTGACCATTCTCCGCCTGCTGACCTCCAAGACCCCGGTGCTGGCCCTGTTCCCCGTTCTGGCCATCCTGAACTACCTGATTTTCTTCTGGGAGGACCTGGCCCAGGCCCTGGGCTACCGCGCCGCCCGCGCCGCCCACCGCGCCAGCCGGAAGACCGTCTCCTTCCACAAGGCCCAGCAGGACATCCAGCAGCGCAAGGGCTACCTCCACAAATGCGCCGTCTGCGGCATCACCGACGCCGACGACCCCAATATGGAGTTCCGCTACTGCTCCAAATGCAACGGCTATTACTGCTATTGCATGAAGCATATCAACGACCACGTGCATGTGCAGTGAGCCGATGGAGCAAAAAATTCGGCGGGACCGAAATATGGGCGATAATCTCCGCCGCCTGTGGGGAATGCACGGCCTGTCCCAGGAGAAGTTGTGTGTCCAACTCCAGCGCATGGGCTGCGACATTGGCCGCACCACCTAACGCAAAACACTTGGATGTCGTGCAGGAAAAGACCGCTCTGTAAGATAACAGGGCGGTCTTTGCATTTATTCTGGCTTTTCTCTTAAAATTCCCCACTCCGGCAGGGGCAGCCTTTGCATGGCACCGAAGGTGCGCTCTTTCAGTTTGGGATAGCGGCCCTGGAGTTCGTAGATCAGGTCTTTGATCTCTTGGCGCTTGGTATAGCCGTCAGCGGGACACGGATTGTGGACCACGGGCAGCTGGAGGCGCTGGGCGGTGTGGCGGACAAGATTTTCTCCGCAGTAGAGCAGGGGGCGGATCTGGGTGATGTCGGTGCGGCTGAGGTAGGTGACGGGCTGAAAGCAGGACAGCCGTCCCTCGAAGATGAGGGACATATAAAAGGTCTCCACGGCGTCGTCATAGTGGTGGCCCAGTGCGATCTTCCGAATGCCCCGCTCCTGCATGGCCTGGTGCAGGGCACCCCGGCGGAGCTTGGCGCACAGAGAGCAGGGGTTCTTCTCCTTCTTGACATCAAAAATCATGTGGTGGATGTCGCTCTTCAGCAGGGTATAGGGTACGTCCAAACGTTGACAATAGTCGGCCACAGGCGTAAAGTCCATCCCCTTGCGCCCCTCTGCGTGGCCCATGTCCAGGGTAAATGCCTCCACCGTGAAGGGCACGGGGTAAAAGGTCTGCAGTTTTGCCAGTGCGGTGAGCAGGATGAGGGAGTCCTTGCCCCCGGACACCCCTACGGCCACCCGGTCACCGGGCTGTATCATGTCATAGTCGGCCACGCAGCGGCGGACCAGGGATACGATCTTATTCATGGTAAACCTCCTTGACGGAACGAAATAAGTTCCCGCAGCAGAAAAGAAAAACGAAAATTGAAATAGAGATTTAAAGAGCAAACAACAGGAAACACGAGGAATCGAGAGATTTTATCGAGATAAATCAATTTTTCTCAAAAAGACCGTTGACACCCGGCCACCATCGTACTATAATACAAAACGCTCCGATTGTACAGCGTCGGGGCGCTATGTTTGTATCAGCGACCAGAATTGGTTGAGATAAAAGTAAAGTATAGGAAAATGGAGGTTTCACCTATGTCCACGTTTATGGCAAACAAGGGGAACATCGTGCGTAAGTGGTATGTCCTGGACGCCGCCGGCAAGCCCCTGGGCAAGACCGCGGCCCTGGCTGCCGACCTGCTGCGCGGCAAGCGCAAGCCCGAGTACACTCCCCACGCTGACTGCGGTGACTTTGTCATCGTCATCAACGCTGAGAAGGCCGTTCTGACCGGCAAGAAGCTGGATCAGAAGTTCTATCGTACCCACTCCGGCTGGGTGGGCGGCCTGAAAGAGGTCAAGTACCGCACCCTGATGCAGAGCAAGCCTGAGCTGGCCATGAAGCTGGCCGTTCGCGGCATGATGCCCCGCAACGTCATCACCAAGGACTCCCTGTCTCGTCTGCACATCTACCGCGGCGGCGAGCATGAGCACGCCGCCCAGAAGCCCGAAGTCTGGGCCGCCGAGTAAG
>URTG01000112.1 GCA_900550705.1 uncultured Eubacteriales bacterium
AAAATGTTTGCAGCTTGGCAAAAAAGCGGCGAAGCCACTTTTTCGACAAGCTGCGGCTCGATTGAGCCATGCCCTTTTTTGTCCGGTTGCCAAAAAACGTTATGCCTCTGCGCCGTTTAGCCGCCACTGGGCGCTCTCGCTCTGGAGCTCCACCATGCGGCGGTAGAGGCCGCCTTGCTCCATCAGTTCCGCCGGGGTACCCTGCTGGACCACATGGCCGTCCTCCAGTACCACGATATGGTCGGCTCCGGCCACGGTACGCATCCGGTGAGCTATGACCAGAACCGTCTTGCCCTGAAGCAGGCGGGAGAGGGCGGTCTGGACGGCGCTCTCGTTCTCCACGTCCAGGCTGGCGGTGGCCTCGTCCAGCAGCACCACCGGCGCGTCCTTCAACAGGGCCCGGGCGATGGAGATTCGCTGCCGCTCCCCACCGGAGAGGGTGGAGCCGTTCTCCCCGATTACCGTCTGGTAGCCCTTGGGAAGTTTCCGAATAAACTCATCGCATTGGGCGGCCCTGGCCGCCTCCAGCACCTCCTCGTCGGTGGCACCCCGGCGGCCCAGGCGGATGTTTTCCATCACCGTGTCCCGGAACAGCACCACATCCTGAAACACCATGGAGTAGGAGCACAGGAGGGTCTCTGGGTTCACCGTGGACACGTCCGTCCCACCCAGGGACACCTTCCCGCCGGTGACGTCCCAGAACCGGGCGGCCAGCTTGCAGGCGGTGGACTTCCCGCTGCCGGAGGGACCGATGAGGGCGGTGACCTCCCCCTGGCGGGCGGTGAAACTCACATCCTCCAGCACTCCAGCGCCCTCCCGGTAGGCAAAGGAGACATGGTCAAAGGTGATGTCGTAGCGGGACGGGCGGAAGTCCTCCTTCCCCGTCTGCACCGGTTGTTCCAAAATGGAGCGCATCCGTTCGATTTGCAGCTTGGTATTGAAGGTGGCGGCGATGTTCTGGAGCACCACCCCCAGAGGATCGTACAGCCGGGCAGCGGCAAACAGGAAGCCCAGGAAATAGAGGAAAGAGAGCTCCCCGGCCAGCAGCAACGCCCCGCCGGTGAGCACCGTGGCAGCAAGCCCCAGCCGCAGAAAAGCCTGGGCGGAGCACACAAACACGCCGGTAGCCAGCTCGGACCGGATGGAGCTGCCCTCCATGGCGGCCAGCTTTGCCTCCAGGTCGCTCAAGTACCGCTCCTGCCGGTGGCAGGCCTTGACGTCTCGGATGGTCTCCAGACCCTCCTGGATGCAGTCGGCCACTGCCCGTTTGTTCAGGATATGATTCGTCCCGAAGGCGTCCTGGATCTTCTTACTTCCCGCTGTCAGCGCCACCGCCACGGGCACCACCCACAGCACCGCGAGCGCCATGCGCCAGTCGCAGGCAAACATACACACCCCGATCACCAGCGTGGAGCCGATAGAGGCAAACAACTGGGGCACATAGTGGGAGAACATCTGGTCCAGGCTGGAGCAGTCGGCAATCATGGTGGAGGTCAGGTCGCTGAGATCACGGTTCCCGAAAAAGGACAGGGGAAGCCTGCGCAGGGTCTCTGCCAGGCTCACCCGGCGGTTAGCGCTCTCCCGGTAGGTGGCGATGTATAGGGAGGCGTACTGGAACCAGTGAAGGACGAACAGTAGAACCAGCACCGCCAGGGCAAAGCCCACATAGAGCCAGAACCCGCCCATGGGGCTGCCGCCGCCCTCCAGACAGCCCAGAAGATGCTGGACCGTGAACAGGACCGCCCCCACGGGGAACATGAGGGCAAGATTGCACACAAAGCACCAAATCACGGCCTTCACCAGATCCCTGGCCCCCTTCTCGCTGAGGGCGAAGATGTGTTGTAATTTCTTTGTCATACCGCTGCCTCCTTTCCAACCTTCCATTGGGCGCTGCGCTGATAGTCCGCCCACATGGCGGCGTAGACGCCGTTTTTCGTAAGCAATGCGCTGTGGCTGCCCTGCTCCGCAATCTTTCCCTCGCTGAGAACGATGATGTTGTCCGCGTTCTGCACCGTGGACAGCCGGTGGGCGATCATCAGCACCGTTTTGTTCAGGGTCAGCGTCTCAAAGGCCTTTTGGATCTGATGCTCGTTTTCCGGGTCGGCGAAGGCGGTTGCCTCGTCCAGCACCACGATGGGGGCGTCCTTCAAAATGGCTCGGGCCAGGGCGATGCGCTGCTGTTCCCCACCGGAGAGATAGACGCCCCTGGCGCCCACCACCGTGTCCAGCCCCTGGGGCAGCTTCTCCAGGATGTCATCGCACTGGGCGGCGTGGGCAGCGGCAAGCACCTCCTCCCGGGAGGCGTCCGGCCGGGCGGCCCGGATATTTTCCAGCAGGCTCTCCTTGAACAGCCGGGTATCCTGGAACACAAAGGCCACCTGTCCCATGAGGGCGGCACCGTCCAGCTCCCGCACATCCGCGCCGCCTACGGTGACGCTGCCGCTGTCCACATCCCAGAACCGGGGGATCAGGCTGGCGGCGGTGGTCTTTCCCCCGCCGGAGGGACCCACCAGAGCCACCACCTGTCCGGGCTGGACAGAAAAGCTCACATCCTCCAGCGCAGGCCGGTCCGCACCGGGGTAGGTGAAGGTTACATGGTCAAAGGCCACGGCGTCGTCCGCCGGCCTCTTTTGGACCTTCGCCTCCTTCATGGGCTGCTGGCTCAGGATTTCGTCCAGGCGGCCGATGGCCTCATCGGCCTCCATCACCGCCTCGCTCATATACATGATGCGGTTGATCATCTGGCCGCAGGCCGGGGCGAACAGGGCGTAGAAGATCAGGTTCACCAGCGCGGTGCGCACATCCCCGCCGGAGGCGATGAGCAGTGCCGCCGGTATCAGCAGGGCGAAGGCCCCGTTGATGAAGGTAAGGAAACAAGTCTGGCCCGTTCGGCAGCTCATGGCGTATTGGCTGGCCAGGTCACTGTAATCCTGGATGGCAGCGTAGAAGGCCTTGAAGGAGTAGACCATCTGCTGGAACATCTTCACCACCGGGATGCCCCGGACATACTCCACCGCCTCTCCGCTCATGCGCTCAATCTCTTTTTGATAGCGGTGGAAGAAGCCGGCGTTCTTGCCGCCCATCATCATGCACATGGACAGCAGGGCCAGTACCATGGTGAGCAGGCACAAAAGGCCCATCCGCCAGTCAAAGAGGAACAGCACGACGATGGCGGCGATGGGTGTCACCGCCGTGGCGGCCAGGTCGGGGAGCTTGTGGGCAAGTAGATCCTCGGTGAGTCCGGCGTTGTCGTCAATGAGCTTACGCAGCCGCCCCGACTGGTTCCCGGTGAAAAAGCCCAGGGGGAGCTTCAGTACATGGGTCATGGCGGCACGCCGGATGTTCCGGGCAGTGCGGAAGGCCGCAATGTGGGTGGACATGAGGGCGGCGAAGTACAGCAGAATGCTGCCAACGGCAGTCCACACCGCCATCCAGCCCCAGCGGCCCAGACCTCCGGCCCCGTCCAGGCCGGGCCAAGTGGATAGCACACTTCTGGCCACCAGCCAGACACACAGATACGGTGCCAGCCCCAGCACCGCCGACAGGGCGGACAGGATACAGCCCAGGATCGTCAGGTTCTTATACCCGCCCGCATAGCTTAGGATGCGGGCAAGGCTGCTTGGTTTTGTTTGCTTCAAAGTGATCCCTCCTTGTTAAAATAGTTAGTCATTGCTAACTTATATCCAAAAAAGATAGGAGTTAAGCCCCCATCAATTTTAGCCATCCGGCAGTGTAGAAATCACGGAGTTGATCCACGTCCCGCAGCGCCTGCTCCCGAGGCATATCATGGACCACGATCTCGAAGACTCCATTGAACATCCCGCTGGCGATGATGTGACACAGAGACTGGCTCAGTTCAGGGATGTCCCGGCCCAGGCGGCGGAGCACCTCCATGTATTGGATGGTGTACTCCACCTCCACCTCCACCATGTTGTGGACGAAGTGCTCATAGCTGGTGCCCTCCGCACGAGTGAGGAGCAGCTTCACCGGCTCCCGGTGCTGGCAGATGTAGTCCACCATCCAGTGGACGCAGTTGCTGGATTCCTCCCCCATGTGATTGGGTTGCTGGTCCTCGGGCAGCTCGGCAAAGGAGGTCTGGGCCTCCATGAACTTACCCATGAGAGCGGCGGCGTGGGGCTCCACCAGGGCGTTGAACAGGGCCTCCTTGCTGGAGAAGTAGCCATAGAAAGCCCCGGTGGTCACTCCGGCGTTCTTTACGATCTGCCGCAGGGAGGCACCTTGAAACCCTTTGTCCAGAAACTCCGCCAGCGCAGCTTCCTGGATTTTTTCCAAAGTAGCAGTGGTTCTCTCTTCCATGCGGCAGCCTCCTTATAACAGTGTGATATAACACTGTTATAATACGACTGGCGGGAGAATTTGTCAAGGGGCGAATCGAAAAAAGCCCGGTGCAGACGCGCCGGACTCTGTCACCCTCAACTGTGATTCACCTGTGACGCGGCAAAAAGTGACAAGGCGCTATAAGGAAACACCGAGTCGCACAGAGCAGGCATTTTGGTCTGATGCTGTGCGATTTTTTCACCGGGTAGAATGCCAATCTGCACAGGCGCTTACTATGCAGCGCCATTCTTACCATCTACGCATAGTGCATCGACAGGAACATAGCGCATCGCGTCTCATACTTTGGACGGATTTACATTTTTCAAGGGCTTTGGTATAATAAAACGAAAAAATTTATAGGGCAGAGGTTTATGACAGCGAGGGTACCCTCGCTGTCCCACGGTGGACCCCGTGGGACAATTCCTCTCTGCCGCAGGGGGGGAAGTCCGTGACCGACAAAAGTGCCATCATCGTCAAGCCGTCTACCGCACAGGCGTTTGAGACCCTTTGGAAACGCGGCAGGGTGCTCTTTTTCAGCGCACCCTGCGGCTTCGGAAAGACAGTGCTGGCCGATATGCTGCTGGACGGGCGGCCCGTTCTGCGGCTGAACGCGGCAGATATCGGCTTTGCGCTGCCTTCTCCGGAAGATGCGTGGGACATCCTGCTGATTGACAATATCCAGGATATGCAGGAGGAACGGGACTGGCAGGCTCTGTGCGCGCTGATCCGCGAGGGCACCGACCGACGCTTCGTGCTGCTCTCACGCGGCATACCGCCCGCCTGCCTGATGGCGTTTCAGTACGCGGGCATGATGACCGTTCTCAGCGCGGAGGATCTGCTGTTTGACCGCGAGGACATCCGCCGGCTGCTGCAAGCCTGCGGCGCAGAGGCGACGGACTCCGAGATCGGCGCGATTTTGAAGGAGACCTCCGGCTATCCGCTGTGCGCGGCGATCCTCGCGCGGCACATGGCGGCGGGGCAGCCCTATGGCGCGGAGCTGACCGCACAGGCATACGGCGAGGTATTTCTTTATTTTGAAACGGCGGTCTACCGGCGCTTCGACCTGCCGATCCGCCGCTTTCTGCTGGAGCTGTCGCCCTTTGAGCGCTTTGATCTGGAGCTGGCGCGCATGGTCAGCGGCGACAACAACGCCGCCGCGCTGCTGGATACGCTGTGGCGGAGCACGACCCTGCTGCAAAGCCGCGATATGCGAAGCTACCGCTTCTGGCCGCAGTTCCGCCAATTCCTGCTCTGGGAGCTGGACCTGGAATACACGATGGAGAAGCAGCGCGCCCTGTTTATCCGCGGCGGGCTTTACTATGAGTTAAAGGAGGACTTCTCCAGCGCGCTGGACTGCTATACCAGGGGCGGCGACCATGCCAAGGTCTCCGAGCTGCTGATCCGCAATGCGGAGCTGCATCCCGGCATGGGGCACTATGCGGA
>URTG01000113.1 GCA_900550705.1 uncultured Eubacteriales bacterium
ACCGGGACCCGGACGAGGCCCGCACCCGCCGTGGGAGAACGTTTCCAGCTTCCGTTTTCGGACTCCGCTTGACCTGCGGTCCGTTTTCCTGTATAATAAGATGAATTTATAGCCCGTTTCTTTGTGGAGAACACCAGCTTCTCCCCCAGCCCGCCGAAACTGCGGGCCGATCAGACGGCTTGTATATCAGGAGATGATTGCCTTTGAAGCGACCCCAGCTGTTTTCTTTGTTACTTTGTCTTGTGATCGGAATTTGTGTCGGCGGACTGCTGCCCATGCCCTGGGAGCACCCTGCCGTTGTTTCTCCCGCTCCGTCGGTCAATCACGTACTGGATGCCCCATCCCCCGAGGGCAGCGGCCAGGGGTCCGCCTCGGGCAAGCAGACCGCCGTTCTGGACAGCGGGAACAACTTCACCCTGCTGAGTGCCGCCTGTCAGGTGAACCAGGCCCTTCACGACCAGGACTACGCCGTGGTGGCCTCCTATGTAGACCCCGTCCGGGGCGTGACCTTCACCCCCTACTCCACCGTGGATTTTGACACGGACCTGACCTTCACCGCCGCCCAGATCCAGAATCTGGCCCAGGATAAGACGGTGTACACCTGGGGCACGGTAGACGGCCGGGGTTCTCTCATCGAGCAGACCATGGCCCAGTATTTTCAGAGCTATGTCTACGACCAGGACTACACCCAGGCCCCCCAGATCGGCGTGGACCGGATTCAGATGACGGGCAACGCCCTGGAAAATCTCAAGGATGCCTACCCCGACTGCCGGTTCGTGGATTTCAGCTATCCCGAGCTGGACCCGGCCTACCAGGGCCTGGACTGGTGCTCCCTGCGCCTGGTCTTCGCCCCCGAGACGACGAAATGGCGGCTGGTGGGGATCGTACACGGTCAGTGGACCATCTGATTGGTTCCCTCCCGCCGCCTCCGTGCGGGCGGGCGGACGATGATCTTTTGATGTATTGTGTGGTTTCCACCCTCTGCGCGGGGGCGGAACGCTGGGAATCAGACTCAGAACTGCGAAAATAGAAAGGACATTTTGTCATGGACATTGTCATCGTAGGCGTGGGCAAGGTCGGCTTCTCCCTGGCGGAGCAGCTGGTCCGGGAATCCCATAATGTCACCCTGGTGGACCAGCGGGAGGATACCCTGCGGCACGCCGCCGACACGCTGGATATTATGCCCGTCCGGGGCAACGGCGTGTCGGTCTGCTCGCTGGAGGAGGCGGGGGTGGACCACGCCGACCTGCTGGTGGCGGCCACCAATTCCGACGAGGTGAATATGATCTGCTGCCTGACGGCCAAAAACCTGGGCACCCGATTCACCATCGCCCGCATCCGCAACCCGGAGTATACCAGCAGTCTGACCGAGCTGTGCCGCAACCTGAAAATCGACATGGTCATCAACCCGGAGAGCGCCACCGCCGCCGAGATCGCCCGGCTGCTCCGCTTCCCCGCGGCGGCCAATATCGAGACCTTCTGCCGGGGCCGGGTGGAGCTGATGGGCTTCCGCCTCCAGCCCCAGGACTTTCTGGTGGGCAAGCCGCTGATGAACCTGTCCAGCCAGGTCAAGCGGCTGTCTCTGCTGTTCTGCGCCGCCGAGCGGGACGGACAGGTATCCATCCCCAACGGCGCTTTCGTCCCCCGGGCGGGGGATAAGCTCTATCTGGTGGGCCGGCCGGACAGCCTGGACCAGTTCTTCCAGGTCCTGGGCCGCTACACCCCCAAGATCAAGCGGGTGTTCATCACCGGCGGGGGCAAAATCTCCGCCTATCTGCTGGCCGCGCTGTCCAACATGGGTATGAATCTGAAGGTGGTGGAGCTGAACGAGGCCCGCTGCCGGGTGCTCAGCGAGACCTTCCCCGCCGTCTCCGTCCTCCATGGCGACGGCACGGACCAGGACCTGCTGGACTCGGAGCGTCTGGCGGAGAGCGACGCCTTCGTGGCCCTCACCGACCGGGACGAGGACAACCTCATCACCGCCCTGTACGCCTCCCAGCTGGGGCTGTCCAAGGTCATCGCCAAGTGCAACCGGCAGAATTACGCCGGCATCGTCCGGTCTGTGGGGCTGGACAGCGTCCTGTCCCCCAAATTCATTACCGCCTCCTACATTCTTCATGTGGTGCGGGGAATGCAGAACTCCCAGGGCAGCGTGATGAACTCCCTCCACCGCATTGCCGACGGCGGCGCGGAGGCCATGGAGTTCACCGTGGCCCCCTCCACCCACTACCTGGGGGTGCCCCTGCGGGAGCTGAAGCTGAAGCCCGGCGTTCTGATCGCCGTCATCGTCCGCGGCCGCGAGATCATCATCCCGGAGGGTTCCTCCGCTCTCCAGGCCAACGACAACGTGATCCTCATCTCCCGCAGCAGCGTGATTCGTGACCTGAACGACATCTTCCGTGCGGAGGCTGCCCCGGAGCGCGGGGCGGGAGGCGCACAATGAATCTGAAGCTGGTCCTTCGTGTGGTGGGCCGGGTGTCTCTCATTGAGGCGGCGGCTCTGGTGGTCCCCCTGATCGTGGCCCTGCTGTACGGCGAGAGTCCCCACCCCTTTCTCCTCAGCATCGCCCTGGTGGCGGCGGCGGGGCTGGCCCTGTCGCTGATCCCGGCGCAGAAGCACTTTTTCGTCCGGGAGGGCTTCGCCTGTGTGGGCCTGATCTGGATCGTCACCGGACTGGTGGGCGCGCTGCCCTTCTGGTTCAGCGGATATTTCCACTCTCTGGCGGACTGTATTTTCGAGTCCTGCTCCGGCTTTACTACCACGGGGGCGACCATTCTGGTGGACATTGAGGCCCTGCCCAAGGGGATTCTGTTCTGGCGGTCCTTTACCCACTGGATGGGCGGCATGGGCGTGCTGGTGCTGGCCACGGCGGTGATCCCCTCTATGGGCATCCGCTCCCACTACCTCACCCAGGCGGAGACGCCGGGTCCCGTCTTCTCGAAGCTGGTGCCCAAGCAGTCTCAGACCTCTAAGATCCTTTACGGCATTTACTGCGTCCTCACCCTGGCGGAGACCCTGCTTCTCAAGCTGGCCGGAATGCCCCTGTACGATGCGCTGATCCATGCCTTCAGCACCGCCGGTACCGGCGGCTTTTCCAATCGGAACGCCAGCGTGGGGGCCTACAACAGCTTCGCCATCGACATGATCATTGCCGTGTTCATCCTGCTGTTCTCGGTAAACTTTGCCCTGTACTTCCTGCTGCTGACCAAAAAGCTGCGTGAGGTGCTGCAAAGCGACGAGCTGCGGTTCTTCCTCTGGGTGGTCTTCGGGGCCACGGTCCTCATCATGTGGAACACCGCGCCCCAGTACTCCAGCCTGGCCCAGAACTTCCGGTACGCCTTCTTCCAGGTGTGCTCCATCATCTCCACCACCGGCTTTTCCAGCCTGGACTGGGGGGCGGCGTGGCCCGCCTTCTCCCAGTGTATTCTGGTGCTGCTGATGTTCTGCGGGGCCTGCGCCGGGTCCACCGGCGGCGGGATCAAGTGCTCCCGCGTGCTCATCCTCCTTCGGTCGGTCCGGCGGGAGGCCCATCACATCCTCCACCCCCGCTCTGTGGAGGTGGTCCGGCTGGACGGCAAGGTGGCCGACGAGAGCACCATCCGCTCCACCATGATCTTCATCAGCGCCTACCTGGCCATTATTCTGGCCGCCACGCTGGTGATCTCTCTGGACGGCTGCTCCTTTACCGTGTCCTTTACCTCCGCCCTCACCTGCATGAGCAACGTGGGTCCCGGGCTGGAGATCGTGGGGCCGGCGGGGAACTTCTCCGCCTTTTCCCCCCTGTCCAAGCTGGTCATGTCCCTGTGTATGCTCATCGGCCGGCTGGAGATCTTCCCCATTCTGGTCCTGTTCAGCCGCTCCACCTGGCGGCGCGGTTAATCAGCAAACTTCAAGGAGAAGGGTCATTTTTGGTCCCTTCTCCTTGATTTTTGCTTGTATACTGGTGATTTCGAAAGTGTTTTTTATAAATCAGTTAAATTTCTCCCATTGAACTTTCCATCCTATATGGTAAAATAACCATACGTCTTTGTTAGACTGTGGGGTTCCGCCTGACCCTCGGGGCACACGGTCTACAGTTTCAAAAAGGAGAGTGTAAGTTTTGGACAAAATGTTTTGGATCGGACTTGCCGGTGCCGTCATTGCGCTGCTGTTTGCCGTAATGCAGAGCCGGAAGGTCCTCGCCTTCTCTGAGGGCAACGACACCATGAAAAAGATCGCTTCCGCCATCCGGCAGGGCGCAAATGCTTATCTGAAGCATCAGTACGCCACTGTGGCCAAGGTCTTTGTCGTGGTGTTTTTGGTTCTGCTGGTTCTGGCCTGGCAGGGGCTGCTGGATAACTGGTTTATCCCCTTCGCCTTCCTCACCGGCGGCATCTACTCCGCTCTGGCAGGCTTTGTCGGCATGAAGATTGCCACCTCTGCCAACGCCCGCACCGCTCAGGCCGCCAGCGAGAGCCTGAACAAGGGCCTGAACGTGGCCTTCTCCTCCGGCGCTGTCATGGGCTTCACCGTGGTGGGCCTGGGCCTGCTGGACATCTCCGTCTGGTTCCACATCCTGAAGTACATCGCCGGCTTCGAGGCCGCCAAGATCGCCCAGACCATGGTTATGTTCGGCATGGGCGCTTCCTTCATGGCTCTGTTCGCCCGTGTGGGCGGCGGTATCTTCACCAAGGCCGCCGACGTGGGCGCCGACCTGGTGGGCAAGGTCGAGGCCGGTATCCCCGAGGACGACCCCCGCAACCCCGCCACCATCGCCGACAACGTGGGCGACAACGTGGGCGACGTGGCCGGCATGGGCGCTGACCTGTACGAGTCCTATGTGGGCTCCATCCTGGCCACCTTTGCCCTGGGCGTGGCCGCCTATCCCGACAACAGCTGGTCCGCCATGCTGCTGCCCATCTCTCTGGCCGTTGTGGGCATCCTGTGCTCCATCGCCTGCTCCTTCCTGATCCGCACCAAGGAGGGCGCTTCTCAGCGCGAGCTGCTGGGCACCCTGCGTAAGGGTACTTACGGCGCTGCCATCCTGGCCGCCATCCTGGCCGCTCCTCTGACCTACTTCACCGTGGGCAACTGGGGCGTGTATGTCGCTATCCTGTGTGGTCTGATCGGCGGCTGCGCCATCGGCTACTTCACCGAGTATTACACCTCTGACACCTACAAGCCCACCCAGGTCCTGGCTGATGCCACCGAGACCGGTGCCGCCACCACCATCATCGGCGGTCTGTCCCTGGGCATGATGTCCACCATCGCCCCCATCCTGATCGTGGGCGCTGCCGTTATCATCTCCTTCCTGGCTGCCGGCGGCTCTCTGGCCACCGCTTCCGCCAACTACGCCGACCTGTTCTCTAAGGGTCTGTACGGCATCGGCATCGCCGCCGTGGGTATGCTGTCCACTCTGGGCATCACTCTGGCCACCGACGCCTATGGTCCCGTGGCCGACAACGCCGGCGGCATCGCCGAGATGTCCGGCCTGGGCGAGGAGGTCCGTGAGCGCACCGACGCCCTGGACTCCCTGGGCAACACCACCGCTGCCACCGGCAAGGGCTTCGCCATCGGCTCCGCCGCGCTGACTGCCCTGGCTCTGCTGGTCAGCTATGTGGACATCGTCAAGTCCAAGATGGACCACGCCCCCGATCTGTCCCTGACCAACCCCGCCGTTCTGGTGGGTCTGTTCGTGGGCGCTATGCTCACCTTCGTGTTCGCCGCCTTCACCATGAGCGCCGTGCAGCGCGCCGCCCAGTCCATCGTGGTTGAGGT
>URTG01000114.1 GCA_900550705.1 uncultured Eubacteriales bacterium
GGATCCTGTGACCCCGCATTACCATGTACTCGATTCCGTGTCCGGGCAAAAAATTCTTGTCTCCTTTCGCCCTGCCACTGAGGTCGACTTTGCTATCACCGCACGGGATGGGTGGCAATCAAACTGGCTGTCTGGTTTTACAAAGGCAGCCGATCTTGTATGTTATGCGTTGGAATGCGTCGACACCTATGAATTGATCGGCCTCGGTGCCTATCGTATGGATCGCCGCAACGAAATCGTCCACGTCGAATATATCGAAAGCGCCGCGCACAGCAATCCGACGTTGACCTCTGCCCCCAAGTATCTGCGCCTTGGAGCTGTCTTCCTGGCCTACGGCATCCAGTGCTCGATCGATTCGGGCTTCGGCGGTGCAATTTTCTTGAAAGCCAAAACCAGCGACTTGCTCCGACACTATATCCAAACCTACGGCGCCGTCCCATTTTCACACATTCATCCCGAGCTGCTGTTGATTGAAGGGGAGGCTTCCAAAAAGCTATTCTTTCAATTTCTGGAGGAGGATTAACTATGGCCCGCGATCAATACAGCGAATTAGATTTTCTCGCCGCACCAAACGGTTATGTTGCCGCACCCACCGCACAGGACATTTCTTACCTGACCTACTTTCGCCAGGTCTGCAAACGGTACAACATCAATTTTGCCGAGGCAGATTCGGATGAACGGGAATTTGTAATCCACATGGCAGAAAAAGGCTTCTATCCGCTAGAGGCCTGATTTACCCACATTTGGGGGGAGCTTGATTTTGAAGGAATCAGGCTCCCCCCTTGCGTTCCTCCCCGCCGCGCATTATAATGGGATGACCTGCGGCGTATTCTGCGGGAATCTGGGATAATTCGGGAGGCGGTTGCTTGTCTTCTCTTTTTGAAGTGATCCACACCCACTGGCTGGCCTGTACGGCCAGGCTGATGGAGCACGCGGCGGCCCTGTGGTGGTACACGACGGCGGTGCGGTTTCTCTTTCCGGTGCTGGCCCTGTTGATTCTGGTCCGGGCCATCCGGGGACTGCTCCGGATTCAGACCGCGCCGGAGTGCTGGGGCCAGCTGACCCTGCCCGGGGGCGGCAGTCTGCCCATTCAGCACTGGGAAAATCTGCTGGGGCGTGCCCCCTCCGCCGATCTGCGGCTGGACCTGCCCACCGTCTCCCGACAGCACGCCACCCTGTGCCGGGATCAGTCCGGCCGCTGGATGGTAAGCGATCTCTCCTCCCGCGGCGGCACCAAGGTCAATGGAACGCGCATCTCCGCTCCCACCCGGGTGAAGGTGGGCGACACCCTCTCCGTGGGCGGCATCGACCTGCTGTTTCTCCCCCTGTCCCGCACGGAGGAGGAGGCCCTGGACCGGGTACGCCGGGCGGAGGCCCCCCTGCCTATGGGACCCTCTCTGCTGTGGCTGACGCTGTTCCAGGCACTGGCTTGCTTTCAGCTCATCATCAGCTATGGGACGGAGGCCTCCCTGTTTCTCCCCATTACCTTCGGTCTGCTGTGCGTGACCATGTGGACGGACTACACCCTGGCCCGGCATAACGGGGGGAAGGGCTATGAGCTGGAGACCATCGCCTTTTTCCTGTCCACCCTGTCCCTGGCCATCACCGCCGCCTCCGTGCCCCACGGAACGGCCAAGCAGCTCATCGCCCTGATCCTGGGCCTGATCCTGCTGCGGGTGCTCACCCGCTGGATGGGGAACGCCGACCGCTTGCAGCAGCGGCGGTGGATCATGGCGGCGGCGGCCATTCTGCTGCTGTCTGTCACCCTGGTGCTGGGCCACGCCCATCACGGGGCGGCCAACTGGATCATTCTGGGGCCGCTGTCCTTCCAGCCCTCGGAGGCGGCAAAAATCTGCTACATTTTCGCCGGGTCCGCCAGCCTGGAGCGTCTGCTCCACCGGCGCAACCTGGGGATGTTCATGGTGCTCACCGGCGTGTGTCTGCTGTGTCTGGCGCTGATGAGCGACTTCGGAACGGCCTGTATCTTCTTCGCCACCTTCCTGGTCATCGCCTACCTGCGCTCCGGCGACTTTGCCACCCTGGCCCTGCTGTGCGGCGGAGCCGGCTTTGCCGGGCTGCTGGTGCTGCGGTTCCGGCCTTACATTCTGCGGCGCTTTGCCTCCTGGGGGCACGCCTGGGCCGCCGCCTCCACCACGGGCTACCAGCAGACCCGGGCCATGTCGGCCGCCGCCTCCGGCGGTCTGCCCGGCGTGGGGGCCGGCGAGGGCTGGCTGCACCATATCCCCGCCGCCGATACCGACCTGGTCTTCGGAATGCTGTGCGAGGAGTGGGGCCTGCTCATCGCCATGCTCGCGGTGCTGGCCATTCTCACCCTGGCAGTGTTCGCCGCCCGCTCCTGCCGGACGGGGCGGACCGCCTTCCCCACCATCGCCGCCTGCGCCGCCGGGTCTCTGCTGGTGGTGCAGACCTGTCTGAACGTATTCGGCGCCATGGACCTGCTGCCCCTCACCGGCGTGACCTTCCCCTTTTTGTCCAATGGCGGCTCGGCCATGATGGCCTCCTGGGGCCTGCTGGCCTTCTTGAAGGCGGCGGACGGCCGGGAGGCCGCCCCCATCGTTTCTCACTCCAAAACCGGTCAGGAGGGGTCCCATGAAAAAGCTTGAACACCGCGCCGCCCTGTGTCTGGCCCTGGCGGGGCTGCTGCTGGCGGGCCTGGTCCTGTTTCTGGGCCGGTATCTCCTCAGCGGAGCGGATTGGGCCGCCGCCCCCTTTAACCGGCACCTGTACACCAGCGGCGGAACTCTGAGCCGCGGCACCGTGCTGGACCGGAACGGCACCGTGCTGTCCTCCGTCAACGAGGATGGCTCCCGGAGCTATCCCGACGGGAAGGCGCTGCGCCGCGCAATCCTCCACGCAGTGGGCGACCCGGCCGGGAACATCAGCACCGGGGCGCTGTCCGCCTTCGGCAGCAAGCTGTCTGGCTACTCCCTGCTGGGGGGCAGCTTCTCCGCCGGAACGGGCAACCAGCTCTCCCTGACCATCGACGCCGACTATAATCTGGCCGCCTGGAACGCCCTGAACGGGCGGAAGGGCACCGTGGCCGTGTATCACTACAAGACGGGCGAGGTGCTGTGCATGGTCTCCTCCCCCTCCTTCGACCCCCGGAACATCCCCGACGACCTGGAGACCAACGCGAAGTATGAGGGGGCCTATCTGAACCGGTTCCTCTCCTCCACCTTCACCCCCGGCTCCATCTTCAAGCTGGTGACGCTGAACGCCGCCCTGGAGCAGCTGCCCGACCTGAGCAGCCGCACCTGGGAGTGCTCCGGCTCCATCACCATCGACGGGGAGACCATCACCTGCACCAAGGCCCACGGCACCCAGAACATCCAGGACGCCCTGGCCAACTCCTGCAACGTGGTCTTCGGCCAGCTGGCGGTGGAGCTGGGCGGAAAAACCATGGAGAAATATGTAAAGGCCGCCGGCTTGACAAGGTCCTGGAGCGCAGACGGAATTTCCACCGCCGCCGGCAGCTTTGACTTTTCTGACGGCACCGACGGCAACCTGGCCTGGGCCGGGGTCGGGCAGTATCACGACGCGGTGAATCCCTGTGCCATGCTGGTCTATCTGGGGGCCATCGCCAACGGCGGAAAGGCCCCCCTGCCCCGGCTGATCCATCAGCTTCACCGCCCGGGTCTGCCCGATTTGCCCCGCTTCTCCCGGCACACCGGCCGGCTCATTAAAGCGGACACCGCCCAGGCGCTGACCGACATGATGGCCAACAACGTGGCCGTGACCTACGGCACCAGACGCTTCCCCAATATGGACC
Organism: uncultured Eubacteriales bacterium; assembly: GCA_900550705.1. Taxonomy (GTDB): domain Bacteria; phylum Bacillota; class Clostridia; order Oscillospirales; family Oscillospiraceae; genus Lawsonibacter. The sequence continues at coordinate 3,791 of URTG01000114.1, forward strand.
TGTGCGCCAAGTCGGGCACCGCCGAGGTGGGCAGCGACCGGAAGCCCCACGCCTGGTTTGTGGGCTTCCTGCGGAACCCGGACTATCCCTATGCCTTTGTGGTCCTGGTGGAAAACGGCGGCGGCGGCTCCGCCGTGGCGGGGGATGTGGCCTCCGCCGTGCTGAAAACCATGACCGGCCAATAAGAAGCAAAGCAATCCGCAAGCGGGGCTGTCTCAAAATAACATTTGCTAAAAATGAACCCAACAAAAAAGTCGTGAAAATCCGAAAAAGCTGGATTCTCACGACTTTTTAACTTTTGACGGGTCTGTTCTCCTGCAACTTGCATTTTGAGACAGCCCCTATGATTTCCGTTGTGCCGCGCGAGGGGGTCAGTGCCGTCTGCGATCCATGCCGCTCTTTTCGTAGAATTCCGCTTTGTCCGCGTACATCAGCTGTTCTGCCTCCATCACGGCGTGGAACATATCGTCACCCATTGTCTCCAGCCGAACCATGCCCACCGCCAGATTTACGGAATGCTCCTTCGCGGCCTCCCGCAGCTGCGCCACCCGAGCCTCGGCATCGGCTTGGGTAACGTTCGGGCAAACTGCCAGCAGCTCGTCGCCGCCGAGGCGGAATAGGTAGCTGTCGTCGAAAACCTGCCTGAGACATTCGCAGGCTCTGAGGATCAGCCTGTCGCCCGCCTTGTGTCCCTGCGTGTCATTCACCTGCTTCAGGCCCGTAACGTCGCAGTACACGATGGCAACGCTCTGCGTCCGATCCATCTGCTGGACAAATTCGGTCAGGGCGAAGCGGTTGCCCAGCTTGGTGAGCGCGTCCTTATAGCTCAGCTCCATCAGCTTATTCAGCAGCTTTCTCCGCTTGAGACAGGCGATCAGGAAGGCTGCCGTGATCTGGAGCATATCGTGGGAGTATTCCAAAAATTTCGGCGGCGGATTGTCCACGCCGCAGAAGGCGACGACCTTTCCCCTGTCGTACAGGGGGACAATCACAAGAGAATGGATGCCCTGCCGCTTGAGGTTTTCATATTGCATCGGGTCGGTTTCCTTTGTTTCCTCCAGGTCGGGGATGATAATATTCTGGCCGTCCTCAAAGATGCGGTACCAGTTGGCACAGACCTCAGGCGGCACGTTTTGCAGGTTATCCTTCTCGGGTTGGATGCCCGGCGCACACCACTCGTAGGTGTTGTCGTCGCCCCCGTTTTCGTTTTTCTCGAAGATGTAGGTCCGCTCGCCGCTGAGCGCCTTTCCCAGATGCTCTAAGATAGTATTGATGCTCTCATCCGGCGACTCGGCGGCGATAGCCTTTTTCAGCCCATTGTTGGCCAAGGCCTCAATGTCCCGATACATCTGAACGACCTGATCCTGCGCGCGCTCCTCCGTGATGTCGATGGCGATCTCGATCCGATACTTCCGCTTCGTTTCCGCGTCCTCGATCAGCGTGTCTTTCAGACTAAAGTACCTCTCGACGACGGGGTTATAGTAACGCCATTCCACGAACCTTCCGACGCAGAGCTTCTCATTGTTACAGATCCCGCAGGGGAAATTGCAGCCCTGCAATACCTCATGGCACTTCCGTCCCTTGATCTCATCCAGGGATTTCAGTCCGAAGGCATCCAGTGCTTTTTGGTTCAGGTAGACAAGCTCATAGGTCTCGATGTCCGACGCATACACAAGTTCGTCTAAGTTTTGGAAAAAACTCCAAACATTTTCTAACTTATCCATTTCCATCTCCTATATATATACATAAAAATGGCATCGGGATATGCGCGTATCTCGATGGAAAAATGCTTTTCATGTTTTTACAATTTTACAATATTCCTTTTACAAATACAAGTCATAATCTATTTTTTAACGTATGTAAGCGTTTACAGAAAAACAACTGCCATGGATTTTGTTTTCCGGCTGAGGAATGGTGGCTATTTTCTGACTGCGTGGAGACGTTCCTT
>URTG01000115.1 GCA_900550705.1 uncultured Eubacteriales bacterium
AAAAAGGGGACCCTGATGGTCCCCTTTCAAACTATCCCTCCTTCCGAACCCTTCGGCTGGAAGGACTTTTTCGACAGTCTGGGAAAGGGAACCCTGACGGTTCCCTTTCCAACTATCCTTCCCTCCGAACCCTTTAGTCTGAGCGAGTTTTTTTACAGTCTGGACTTTTCCTCTGTTTTCCGGTACACTAAAGATCCCGGCCCCTTTTCCAACGCCGGGATAATCTGCATGATGACAGGAGGAATCCTGATGGATAGGATGCTCGAGACCCTGGCCCAGGAGCTGGGCCAGCGGAAGGACTATGTGGAGAACGTGGTAACGCTGCTGGACGAGGGGGCCACCATCCCCTTTATCGCCCGCTACCGCAAGGAGCTTCACGGCTCCATGGACGACCAGCTACTGCGAAAACTGGCGGAGCGGCTGCAATATCTCCGGAATCTCAGCCAGCGCAAGGGGGAGGTCCGCACCGCCGTGGAGGGCCAGGGCAAGCTGACCCCGGAGTGGTCCGCCGCCCTGGACCGGGCCGCCACCCTAGCGGAGGTGGAGGACCTGTACCGCCCCTTCAAGCAGAAGCGCCGCACCCGGGCCACCGTTGCCCGGGAAAAGGGGCTGGAGCCGCTGGCCCAGCTGCTGTTCGCCCAGCGCCGGGACTGCCCCGACCCCGTCCGGGCCGCCCGGGACTATCTGGATTCGGACCGGGGGGTAGAGACCGTGGCCGATGCCCTTCAGGGTGCCCACGACATTGCGGCCGAGTGGATCTCTGACGACGCCGCCCTCCGCAAAGCCCTGCGGGAGAGCATCCTCCGCCGGGGGCAGCTGGTCTCCAAGGCCGCGGTGGAGGAGGACAGCGTCTATCGCCTGTACTACGACTTTCAGCAGCCCCTCTCCCGTCTCCAGGACCACCAAATCCTGGCTCTGGACCGGGGGGAGCGGGAGGGCAAGCTCCGGGTCACCGTACTGGAGGGGGACTGGCTGCTGCCCATGGTCTGCCGGGCCGTGGTGGTCCCCGGCTCCCCCGCCATGTCCTTTGTAAAGGATGCCGCAGAGGACGCCCTGGACCGGCTCCTCTACCCCTCGTTGGAGCGGGAAATTCGGCGCACCCTCACCGACCGGGCCGCCCAGGGGGCCATTCACAACTTCGCCCTGAATCTGCGCCCCCTGCTCCTGCAGCCCCCGGTACGGGGCAAGGTGGCCCTGGGCCTGGACCCGGGCTACCGGAACGGCTGTAAGGTCGCTGTGGTAGATGCCACCGGAAAGGTGCTGGACACGGCGGTGGTCTACCCCACCTTCAACGACCGGAAAAAGCGGGAGGCCATGGACACCCTGAAGCGGCTGATTCAGAAGCACGGGGTCCAGGTCATCGCCATCGGCAACGGCACCGCCTCCAAGGAGACGGAGCTGATGACCGCCGAGCTATTGAAGGAGCTGCCCGGCGGCGGTGTCCGCTACATGGTGGTCAGCGAGGCGGGGGCCTCCGTCTACTCCGCCAGCCCCCTGGCCGCCGAGGAGTTCCCTCAGTTCGACGTAAACCTCCGCAGCGCCGTCTCCATCGCCCGCCGCCTGCAGGACCCCCTGGCCGAGCTGGTAAAAATCGACCCCCAGGCCATCGGTGTGGGCCAGTATCAGCACGATATGCCCCAGGCCCGGTTAGACGAGGCGCTGAACGGCGTGGTGGAGGACTGCGTCAACGCCGTGGGGGTGGACGTGAACACCGCCTCCCCCTCCCTGCTCCGCCGGGTGTCCGGACTGACGGCCACCACCGCCAAGAATCTGGTGCAGTATCGGGAGGAGCACGGGGCCTTCACCGCCCGCAAGCAGCTTTTGAAGGTCCCCAAGCTGGGACCCAAGGCCTTTGAGCAGTGCGCCGGCTTCCTCCGGGTGCCGGAGAGCACCAACGTTCTGGACCGCACCGGTGTCCATCCCGAAAGCTACGCCGCCGCCCAGGCACTGCTCTCCGCCTGCGGCGTCCCGGCGGAGGACGTGGCCGCCGGCCGTCTGGCTGACCTGCCCCGCCGGGCGGAGGCCCTGGGCTATGCCGCCCTGGCCCAGCGCTGCGGCGTGGGCGAGCCCACCCTGCGGGACATCGTCCGGGAGCTGAGCAAGCCCGGCCGTGACCCCCGGGACGAGCTGCCCGCCCCCCTCCTCCGCAGCGACGTGATGGATGCCAAGGACCTGAAGCCCGGCATGGAGCTGAAGGGCACCGTCCGCAACGTGGTGGACTTCGGCGCCTTTGTCGACATCGGCGTCCACCAGGACGGCCTGGTCCACATCAGCCAGCTCCCCCGCCGGGTGAAGCACCCCTCGGAGCTTCTGTCGGTAGGGGATGTGGTCACCGTCTGGGTCCTGGCGGTGGATGAGGGGAAAAAGCGGATCGGGCTGACGATGAGGAAGCCGGGGTGATTGGACGGCCGCGTCTGCGGCGGGGAGGGGGTGTTCCGCCTGCGGGCGGGCTACTTTCCCGCGAAGGAAAGTAGCCAAAGTTCGCCGGGCCTGCGGGCCCGGACCCGGGGAGTCATCCGGACGGGAAGCCTCTTGGAGACTTTCCCGGCGCGGGTGCAGACTTGCGCTGCGCTCTCATCCCCGCCCGCTGCCGCTCTGCCCGGGTATCGAATGTCTTCTGCGTTGGCGGATTTGAAGCGCGCCTACTCTGGAGACAATCGCGGGGTGCGGCTGATACGCTAATTTACACCGTATGCTCCTCCACAAAGCCCTCGATATGCTCAATCTGCTGTTCCACACTCTCTTTAGCCGGCCCGCCGTAGACCTTACGGCCGTTGACGCAGGTTTTCAGGGCCAGGGCGTCGTACACGTCCTCGTCGAACAGGGAGGAGATGGCCCGGAAGTCCTTCAACGTCAGGGTATCCAGGGTGTCGCCGGTCTTGATGCACAGGTTGACCAGGCGGCCCACGATCATATAGGCCTCCCGGAAGGGCAGGCCCTTCTTGGTCAGGTAATCGGCGCAGTCGGTGGCGTTGATAAAGCCGCCGGCGGCCGCCTTGGCCATATTCTTGGGCCGGACGGTGAGGGTGTCCACCATGGCGCTGAACACCGGCAGGCAGAGCTCCACGGTGTCGATGGCGTCGAACAGAGCCTCCTTATCCTCCTGCATATCCTTGTTATAGGCCAGGGGCAGAGACTTCATCACGGTGAGCAGGGTGACCAGTGCGCCGTACACCCGGCCGGTCTTGCCCCGGACCAGCTCGGCCACGTCGGGGTTCTTCTTCTGGGGCATGATGGAGGAGCCGGTGGAGTAGGCGTCGTCCAGGTCCACATACTTGAACTCCCAGGAGCACCACAGCACGATCTCCTCAGAGAACCGGGACAGGTGCATCATCAGGATGGACAGGGCGGACAGCAGCTCGATGGCGTAGTCCCGGTCGGACACGGAGTCCATGGAGTTGTCCGTGGGCTTTTTGAAGCCCAGGGCCTGGGCGGTCTGGAACCGGTCCACGGGGTAGGTGGAGGTGGCCAGCGCACCGGCGCCCAGGGGGCACTCGTTCAGCCGCTCCCGGCAGTCCTCCAGCCGGGTCACATCCCGCTTGAACATATTGGCATAGGCCATCATGTAGTGGGCAAAGGTGGTGGGCTGGGCCCGCTGCAGGTGGGTGTAGCCGGGCATGACGGTGTCCAGATTGGCCTTGGCCTTCTTCACCAGCACCTGCTCCAGGTCCAGGACCTGCTTCACAATGACGGGGATCTCGTCCCGGACGTACATCCGGGTATCCACGGCCACCTGGTCGTTCCGGGAGCGGGCGGTGTGCAGCCGCTTGCCCGCGTCACCGATGCGCTGGGTGAGCATGGCCTCGATGTTCATGTGGATGTCCTCGTTGTCCAGGGAGAACTCCACCTTGTCGTCCTCGATGTCCGCCAGAATGGCCTTCAGGCCCTCGATGATCTTGTCGGCCTCGTGCTGCTCGATGATCCCCTGCTTGCCCAGCATGGCGGCGTGGGCCATGGAGCCGGTGATGTCCTGCTTGTAGAGCCGGGCATCAAAACCGATGGAGGAATTAAAGTCGTTTACCAGGGTGTCGGTCTCTTTCTGGAACCGTCCGGCCCACAGCTTCATAGTGCATTACCTCGCTTGTCAGATATGGGGCGTAAATACCCCCGGATAGGGCAAAAGTGGAGACAGCATCTCCACTCCTGCCTGGTATGTTTCAAACGCTTACTTCAGCTTGCCCTGGTCCCGCAGTGCCTGAACGGTGTCGGGCAGGCCCCACAGGTTGATAAAGCCCTGGGAGTCCTTCTGGTCGTAGTCGCTCTCCTCAAAGGTGACCAGCTCCTCGGAGTACAGGGTCTCGGGAGAGGTGACGGAGGAGGTGATCACGTTGCCCTTATACAGCTTCAGCTTCACGGTGCCGGTGACGTGCTTCTGGGTGTCCACGGCGAAGGCCTGAAGGGCCTCCCGCAGGGGGGTGAACCACTTGCCGTTGTAGACCAGGTCGGCAAAGTCCACGGCCAGCTTCTGCTTCATGTGCTTGGTGTCCTTGTCGATGGTAATCATCTCCAGGACCTCGTGGGCGCGGTACAGGATGGTGCCGCCGGGGGTCTCGTAGACGCCGCGGTCCTTCATGCCCACCAGCCGGTTCTCCACGATGTCCAGCAGGCCGATGCCGTTCTCGCCGCCCAGCTGGTTCAGCTTGCGGATGATGTCGCTGGCCTTCATCTTCTCGCCGTCGATGGCAACGGGCCAGCCCTTCTCAAAGTCCAGGGTCACATAGGTGGCCTTGTCGGGGGCCACGGCGGGGGACACGCCCATCTCCAGGAAGCCGGGCTCGTCGTACTTGGGCTCGTTGGCGGGGTCCTCCAGATCCAGGCCCTCGTGGCTCAGGTGCCACAGGTTCTTGTCCTTGGAGTAGTTGGTCTCCCGGGAGATCTTCAGGGGCACGTTGTGGGCCTCGGCGTAGTCGATCTCCTCGTCACGGCCCTTGATGGACCACTCACGCCAGGGGGCGATGATCTTCAGCTCAGGGGCGAAGCGCTTGATGGCCAGCTCGAACCGGACCTGGTCGTTGCCCTTGCCGGTGCAGCCGTGGCAGATGGCGTCCGCGCCCTCCTTCTTGGCGATCTCCACCAGCCGCTTGGCGATGACAGGGCGGGCAAAGGCGGTGCCCAGCAGATAGTCCTCATACTTGGCGCCCATCATCATGGAGGGGATGATCACATCGTCCACCATCTCGTCGGTCAAATCCTCGATATACAGCTTGGAGGCGCCGGTCTTGATGGCCTTCTCCTCCAGCCCGTCCAGCTCGCTGCCCTGGCCCACGTCGGCGGACACCGCGATAATCTCGGGGTTATTGTAGTTCTCCTTCAGCCAGGGAATAATAATCGAAGTATCCAGGCCGCCGGAATAGGCGAGCACAACTTTTTTCACATCAGCCATGATTCATTTCCTCCATCATTCTTGGCAGGCGGACGTTCCGTGGATCGTCTGGAATGCCGCCCTGTCTTGTTCAGTGGGGACAGTCTACCACCATTCCCCATAAATTGCAAGTTCACATTCGCATAATTATCCAGATTCTCCCCGTTTATTTCCGTAATATTTCACAAAAATGAATATTAGCGGGGGTGTATTATGAATATATGTATATTTATGCGGTCCGTTTATATGTAACCGAGCGTTTTCCTTGGTTTTACTGGGGACGAGGGGGGGGGAGTTCCGCCTGCGGGCGGGTTACTTTCCCGCGAAGGAAAGTAACCAAAGTTCGCCGGGGCTGCGGCC
>URTG01000116.1 GCA_900550705.1 uncultured Eubacteriales bacterium
GCTGTTCTCCTCGTTTTTGTGTACAGGGGTGGATACCATCCGCCCGCCGTTGGCCGGGTGGGTATCGTGCGGGCGGCCGCCCCGGATTCCTAACGGTGATCCACAGACGTAGGGGGCGCTGTCCTCAGCGGCCCCTACGTGCTCACCTTATCCGCCTTTTCCTCAAATCACGATCCCATACTTCCTGATCCGATATTGCAGGCTCTGCCGCAGAATGCCCAGGGTCTGGGCGGTGCGGGAGATGTTGTAGCCGCAGTAGTCCAGGGCCTGGAGGAGGATTTTGTGCTCATAGTCGTCCAGCAGGCTTTGCAGGGTCTCGGCGGAGAAGTCCACCGGCTCGTCGCCGCCGGTGGGGGCGGGGTGGGCGGCCTCCCCCTTCAGCAGGTAGGAGGGCAGATGCTCGGGGAGCATCACGCTGGAGTTGGCCACGTTCTGGGCGTAGTCCAGCACATGGAACAGCTCCCGGACGTTGCCCGGCCAGTTGTGGCGGCGGAGGATCTGATACACCCGGGGGTCCACCTCGCTGATGGCGTTGACATACTGAAAGGAGGTGGAGCCCAGGTGATAGCGGATAAGCTCCTCCAGGTCCTCTAAATGCTCCCGGAGGGGGGGCAGCTCGATCATGACGGTGGACAGGCGGTAGAACAGGTCCCGGCGGAACTTATTTTCCGCGATGGCGCGGGTGGGGTCCTCGTTGCAGGAGGAGATGATGCGGACGTCCAGGGGCAGATCCTTATGTCCGCCCACCCGGCGGAAGGTATTCTCCTGAATGACCCGGAGGAGCTTGGACTGCATACTCAGGCTCATGGAGTTCAGCTCATCCAGGAACAGGGTGCCGCCGTTGGCCTCCTCCAGGTAGCCGGCCTTGTCCTCACTGCCGGTGAAGCTGCCCTTCTGGGTGCCGAACAGCAGGCTCTCAATGAGGGTGTCTGGGATGGCGGCGCAGTTGATGGCCAGGAATTTTTTGCTGCTCCGGGGGCTGGCCCGGTGGATGCTCTGGGCAAAAATCTCTTTGCCCGTGCCCGTCTCCCCCACCAGCAGGACGGAGCTGCTCTGGGACGCCACCTTTTGCGCCAGGGCCACGGCGTTTTGCAGCTTCTCCCCCTGGCCGATCACATTGCCGAAGGTATAGCCGGAAAAGCTGATCTCCTTCGCCCGGGAGGCAAAGGAGTTCAGCGCCCGGCGGGAGGTCTCCATGGTCTGGATCATTTTGGTCAAAATGGCCTCGGTCTCCTCAAACACCACCGCACCCAGAAGCTTGCCGTCCTTCACGATGGGATAGGAGGTGTTGGCCGTGGTCAGGCTGGTGTCGTTGCTCACCTTGAAGTGGTCCACCCGGTTGATGACCGGCGACTGGGTCCGCAGGGCGGTCATGGTGGTGCTGATCTCCTCGTCCAGGTTATACAGGTCCAGCAGATGGCTGCCCTCCACCTGAATCTCGTCGGGAATGTGGGATATTCCTCGGCTGGCCCGGTTAAAATAGACCGCCTGGGCGTTTTTGTCGTAGATCTGAACGCCTTCGGACAGAAAGTTCAGGGTCTGGGTGTACAGCTCCTCCCGGTGGTCCTCCCGGGCCAGGAGCAGGTAGCTGTTCTGGTCCGGCGCGGGGAGAAGCTGAAAGAAAAAGGTGTCCTCGTCCCAGGCGAAGGAGCCGGACTCCTTCCCCTCCGGCAGGGGGAACACCGTGCCCACCTTCTGCTGCCGGGCAATCCAGCTTTCGAACAGAAGGTGATACAACTGCCGGGCCGTCTCGTTCCCCCAGGTGACGGAGCGCATCCGCCCCGTGGGACCCAGGGTCAGCATGGCGTCGAAAAACGACATGGAACCACCGCCTTTTGCAAATTTCGTCCCCTTCAGCATAGCCGAAGCGGCGCAAAAAGTCAAGGCAAATCCGCAATCCAGTTTTGCAGTATGCAAAATAAGATTGCAGTATATCCCCATCATATGGGCGAATGTCCGCGAGGAACCACCGCTCCCGCCGCAGGAATATCGTCAAGCTGCACGGTTATAGTGTATCAAAGTTGTGCAATATAAACAGAAAAAAGTTTTTTCCTGCGAAAACCAAAGCGTTGGCACAAAATATGCTATATCTGTAAAGTGAATCCAAAAGAAAGGAGCGTGTGCCGCCCTGGAGGGAGCGCGGCACACAAGACGAGAAATGAAGCATGAAACCAACAACAAGCCGATCCGCTGGGATGTATTCGTCCCCTGCTTCGCGGTCATCGGCGGCGCTGCCATTCTCGGCATCGTCAACAACGAGTGGCTCACCAGCGTGACCAACGCCATCTTTGGCTGGTCCCTGAGCACCTTCGGCTGGCTGTATCAGATGGTGGCCATGGTCACCCTGGTGCTGGCCTTCCTGCTGACCTTTACGAAGGTCGGTAAGATCCGCTTCGGCGGCCCCGAGGCCAAGGCCAAGTATTCCTTCGGCTCCTGGTTCGCCATGACGCTCACCGGCGGCATCGCCACCGGCCTGATCACCTACGGCGTGAACGAGGTCCTGATCTACTTCGGCAACATCTATGGCGAGCTGGACGGCTACGGCATCCAGGCCCTGTCCGACGAGGCCTCCTGGTTCGCCATGGGCCGCTGCTTCTATAACTGGACCGTCATCCCCTATGCCATGTACGCCCTGTCCGGCGTGCTCATCGCTTATGTCTACTTCAACCGCGGCAAGGAGCTGACCGTCGCCGCCTCGCTGACCCCTCTGTTCGGCGATCAGGTCACCAAGGGCATCTGGGTGGTGCTCATCGACGTGCTGTCCGTTCTGGCCATCGCGCTGGGTCTGGCCGCCTCTCTGGGCGCCGGTCTGGCTCTGATCGGCACCGGCCTGTATGCCGCCTACGGCGTGGCCCAGGGTCCTGTCGTCTGGGTCGCTCTGACCGCCATCATCACCGCTACCTTCACCATCGCCTCCGTCACCGGCATGGACAAGGGCATCAAGTGGCTGGCCGGTCTGACCTCTAAGATCTTCTATGTTTTGCTGATCCTGCTGTTCATCATCGGCCCCACCGTGTATATCCTGAACATGGCCAACATCGGCCTGGGCTACTGGCTGGATCGCTTCTGGATGTGGGGCTTTGATCCCTACGTGGTCGGCGGCTCCGCTCTGGTCACCTGGTGGACCATGTACGACTGGGCCATCTGGATCGCCTACGCGCCGCTGATGGGCATCTTCTTCGCCATGATCGCCTATGGCCGCACCGTCCGTCAGTTCATGACCGTCAACTTCCTGCTGCCCGCCGGCTTCGGCTTTGTGTGGTTTGCCGTCTGGGGCAGCACCGCGCTGGATTGGCAGATCAGCGGCAAGGCCGACATCATTGCCGCCATCCAGGACGGCGGCGCCGTGGCCGGTATCTGGGAGTTCCTGAAGCACGTTCCTCTGGGCGTTATCATCATCCCTGTGGTCATTATCTCCCTGATCGCCGCCTTCTCCACCACGGCGGACACCATGTCCACCACCATCGCTGCCCTGTGCACCAAGGGTGCCCGGCACGACGAGGAGCCCGCCATGTGGCAGAAGATCGTCTGGGGCGTTTCCATCGGCGCCATCGCCTGCATCATGGTCGCCTTCGGCGGCGGTGCCCAGGGCGTGGACGGCGTGAAGTATCTGGCTGCCTGCGGCGGCGCTGTGGTCCTGGTGGTGTTCATCCTCCAGGTGGCCGCTGCCATCAAGATCTTCTTCCTGGACCCCGCTACCTCCAAGGACATTGTGGACAGCGTGGACCACATCGAAGGTAAGGACTAATTGAATTTAGGAGGCACATCCACATGATGGAAGGTAAGAGGAAGGTCACCCTGGGCAAGCCCATTACCCTGGAGGACTTTGTAGCCGTGGCCCGGTTTGGGGCCGAGGTCGCCTTCGCCCCGGAGTATGAGACCCGCGTGTCTCGCTCCCGGGCGCTGGTGGAGCGCTGGGTGGACCAGGGCAAGGTCATGTACGGCGTGACCACCGGCTTCGGTGCGCTGTGCACCCAGGCCATCGACAAGGAGCAGACCGCCCAGCTCCAGGAGAATATCATTCTGTCCCACTCCGTTTCTGTGGGCGAGCCCTTGAGCATCGAGCGGGTTCGTGGTATCATGTTGATGGTCCTGCAAAACCTGGGCCAGGGGTACAGCGGCGTCCGGCTGCTGGTGCTGGAGCAGTACCGCAGGTTCCTGAACTGCGGGCTGACCCCCTGGGCCCCCGGCGACGGCAGCGTGGGCTACCTCTCCCCCGAGGCCCACATGGCCCTGGTGCTCATCGGCCGGGGCAAGGCCTATTACAAGGGCGAACTGCTCCCCGGCGCGGAGGCCCTGGCCAAGGCCGGTCTGGAGCCCATCACCCTGAGCTCCAAGGAGGGCCTGGCCCTGGTGTCCGGAACTACCTCCGCCACCGCGATGGCCGCTCTGGCCCTGTGGGACCTGGAGCAGGCCGCCAAGTCCGCCGACATCATCGGTGCCATGTCTGTCGAGGCCCTGAAGGGCGTGATGAACGCCTTTGACCCCCGGGTGCAGGCGGTCCGTCCTCACCCCGACCAGGCCAACACCGCCAGCAACGTCCGCCGTCTGCTGGAGGGCTCCGGCATCATGGAAAAGTACCGCGGCAGCCGTGTGCAGGACGCCCTGTCCCTGCGCTGCATCCCCCAGCTCCACGGCGCTGCCAAGAAGCAGCTGGCCGACGCACGGAAGACCATCGAGATCGAGATGAACTCCTGCTGCGACAACCCCATCATCTGGCCCGAGGAGGGGCAGCAGGATGTGATCTCCGCCTGCAACCCCGACTCCTCCTATGTGGGCATGGAGATGGACAGCGCCGGCATCGCCGCCGTGGCGCTGGCCAAGATGTCCGAGCGGCGGAACAACCGCCTGGTGGACGGCTCTCTGTCCGGCTACCCCTGGTTCTGCATCAAGAACCCCGGGCTGAACTCCGGCCTGATGATCCCCCAGTACACCCAGGCCGGCCTCATCAACGAAATGCGCGGCCTGGCCACCCCCGCCACCATCGACAACACCCCCACCTGCGGCAACCAGGAGGACTACGTCGCCATGGGCTACTACGCCTGTAAAAAGGCGGGCAGTCTGGCGGACAAGCTGGAGTATGTGCTGGCCATCGAGCTGCTGTCTGACTACGAGGTGCAGCAGTTTGTGGACCCGGAGGTCCACCGCGCCCCCGCCACCGCCGCCGTGCTGGCCGAGATCGGCAAGCACATCCCCGTGATGGAGGAGGATATGCAGCTGTATCCCCACATCGAGTATCTGAAGGAACTGATTCATTCCGGCGAGCTTATCCAGCTGGCCGAGCAGGTTATTGGAGGTTTGGATTAACATGAAAAAGCAGGTGGAGATCGATCTGAAAAAGATTTTCCTGACGCCGCCCAACACCAACCGGGAACGGATCACCCTGGTAGTCATGATGGTGGTGGTGTTCGTGATGTTCTTCGGCCCCATCTGCTTCACAGACATCCCCCCGGTGAAGGCCGTCCTTCTGGCCTGCCTTCCCACTCTGTCCATCTCCTGGGGCTGGATCGTCCTGCTGCGCTCCCTGTTCCGCAAGTCGGAGTTCTGCCGCTAAGGGCGGTCCGTCTCAGACGCACGCTCTATGCAGCTTGTCAAAAAAGTAGTAAAACAACTTTTTTGACAAGCTGCAAACATTTTAACTGCGTTAAAATGTTGTTGATTTAAGAAAAAGGGGACCCTGATGGTCCCCTTTCAAAC
>URTG01000117.1 GCA_900550705.1 uncultured Eubacteriales bacterium
GAAGGTGCCCCAGTGCTCACACTGGGGCGGATGAGGGTGTCTCCAGTACAAGGTGCACCGGCCCAAGGGCTAAGTAACTCCTCACTCCTACCTCCTCACTCCTCACTCTCCAACCCCCGGAGCAGGTCCCATTCCCAGTGGCTGGCATAGCGGTAGGTCGCCGCGTCGCCGGCCAGGCGAGCCAGAAGGTGAGCGGCGCGGTCGTTGAGGAGAACGGCGGAGAAGACGGCATCGGCGGGCAGCCTTGTCCGGGCGGCGCGGAGAAGGGCCGCCACGGCCAGAATAAGCTGCTGTGCCCCGGCGGGGGCGGCGTAGATCCACTCCACGCTGATGTCGTGGGGCTGGGTGCGGGTGCAGACGCAGCAGGTGAGCGCCCCTTTGGCATTGAGGCCGCAGAAGGACAGCTCGGGGTCGAAGGCGTCCCAATCCAGGGGCGCGGCGGTGACGCCACTTTGCAGCAGGTCGGCCCGGCAGGCCCGGAGGACGGGGGCCGGCACCTCCCCCAGGGGGACCACGCCGGGGATGTCCCGCTCCAGCAGCGGGGCCAGCAGGGGCGAATCCCACAGGGCGGCCACAGAACAGCTTGCCACCGCCGGGCCGTTCTCCCGGGTCAGCCCCAGGCCGGACAGCAGGCGGACCATGGGGGCATCCTCCCCCAGCTCCGGGGCCAGGTCGGCCCACAGCCCGTCGCAGTCCAGCAGGGGCAGGACCGTGCGGAGATAGCTCAGCAGTCCCCGGGCCACGCCCCGGCGGCGGTACTCCGGAGCCACGACCAGATCCTCCAGCCGGGCGCCGCCCTCCTCCCGGCGGAGTACGGCGGCGGCGATGGCCGTCCCGTCCTCCACCGCGCCGGCGGTGAGCATGGGCGGGGCGGCGGCTCCGTTCCGCAGCTCCGGGGGGAGCAGGGGCAGGAAGGGCGGCAGAGACGCGGCATTCAGCAGATAGTAATCAGCCATAGCGCGGCCCTCCCTTACAGGCGGACCTGGTTGGCCGGATCGCCGATGATCCTGGCGATCCGTTCCACCACCTGGGGGTCTGCCTGGTCCACATCCTCGAAGTAGCCCATTTTCAGAAAGACACCGGGGTTCTCATTGGCGCGGAAGTTTCCGGCGAGCAGGTCCACCAGGCAGTAGTCCCCCTCCCGCTGGACCAGATAAGCGGCGCTGCCCCGGCAGCAAAGTACCTTAAAGTTCATGTTCTTCCCCATCCTTTACGATTGTTGCGCGAATCCCCAGGGATTTCAGCTGCGCCACCAGCTCGGGGGCCATCTCCCGCTCCGGCTGGACCCCCTCGTCCTTGGATTCGTAATCGGCCATCAGCGTGACGGATTCGATGTCCTCCACCCGGACGCCGTTGTGGTATTGCAGCTCCATATAACCGACCTGGGCATTGTTCAGCACCCGCTCCAGATCGACGGGGTCCGGTTTGCCCTGGTTCCGTCGCATCCAGTGGCGATAGGCATCGGTGATCGCGCCCTCCCGCGCTTTGTGGCTCACGGCGTGAAGGTCGGGGCGGTCCACAAAATTGGTTCTGGCGGTAAAGTTGGCGTCCAGACTGTCTCCCAGGGTCATGGTGACGCGGCCCTTCATGGCGGACTTTTTCAGCTTGACCACGATCTGGCCGTATTGGCCCACGCCCTGGCCCACGTCGCTGTCCGGACGGCTCTCCTTCACCAGGTCGCCGTGGGAGGCATAGCCGTAAATTTCATACTGCTCCGGCGGCAGGGTATCGGGGTCCACCCCGAAGCACTTTTTGGTAAACTCCTTGCGCTGGTCGATGACCATCTCGCCGGCGCTGGTCTTGGTCTCCATCTGGGTCTTGAAGCGGCCGCCCTTCAGGATCAGGCCCATGATCGCGCAGTTGGGGACCCGCATCTGATAGCTCATGTTCTGCGTAGCCTCCCGCAGGTAGCCGCGCACCAAGAAGTCCGCCTGTTCCCAACTCAGGGCGGGAGTGCCTTGGTACTCTCTGCGAATATTTTGGTTGGCGTATCTCAGGGTGTGATAGGCCTCTTTCTCCATCCTCTGCGACTCCTGGGAATTCCAATGCTCGGCCCGCATCTCCTCCAGCCGCCGCAGGGTGACGGGCCGCCGGGCGCGTAAAATCTCCTCGGTGCGCTGGTTCCGCGCCTCGTCCCGGGTGATGCCGTCCTTTCTCATGCGGCGGGCGATGTCCTGCTCATAATCCTCCTTCTGGATGCCGGACAGCATAGAGCGGTCCTCCGCCCGGGTCTGCTGGGTCTGGTCCAGGTGCTGGAAGATCTGCCAGCGGATGTTCCGGTAAATGCGCTCGGCCCGGGCCTGTTCGCCCACCTGAAAGTCCTGGCGCTCCCGGGCCAGCTGGTGGGTCACAGCGGGGGGAACCTCCTGGTGGAGTACCTCCTGATAATAGAGAGGGATGCACCTCTGGCGGAATTCGAAGTCGTTCTGCTGCTGGTCCAGGTCGAACCGGGCCAGCTTCTCATACTGCCGGATCTCGCCCAGAAGATAGCGGCTCAGATCCTCGTCCTGAAGCTGGCTCAGCACCACCCGCTCCAGGTATGCGCCCCGGTCGGCATACTGGTCCAGGGGACGGACGGACTCATAGCTGGGCAGCCCGGGGGCGGGATTCTCCCGCATGGTTTTTACCATCTGATCCATGGTCAGCTTGGCGGCAGCCAGCTGGCGGGCCTGCTCCCGGACCTGCCGGACCTGCTCCCGCACCCGGGCCTCCCGCTGGCGGCGCTCCTGCCGGGCCTGGGCGCGGCGCTCCTTGCGGCCCAGCTGGCGCTGCTGCACCGGCGCCGCCTGCTCCTGGGCCGGCGCCGCCTGGATTGGTCCGGGCTGGACAAACTGGGCGGGCAGCTCTTGCTGCTGGGCCTGCTGGGGCGCGGCCTGGACCTGCTGGGGCGCGGCCTGGGCCTGGACCTGGGCCGGGTCCTCGTGCTGCTGGATATTGGCCTGCTCCTGCTCCCGCCGGAGCTGCGCCTGATCCGTTTTACTCATGGTTTCCACCTCCTGCTCTTTCTTTTTTTATTGTATCACAGCGAGGGGGCGGGCCGCAATGAATTTTACGGAACCTTTAGAAACAGGCTGTCGAAAAAGTCCTTCCAGCCGAAGGGTTCGGAAGGAGGGATAGTTTGAAAAGCGGCGAAGCCACTTTTTTCGACAAGCTGGAAAGAAGGTGGTCCCGGTGCTGTTGACATTCCCCCCGGCGGCTGGTATGATTTTTCCGCGATATTCTCCGCCCTGCGGGGCGGAAGACACGCAGCGATCGGAGGGATGTCCCGTGGGGGAACGGTTCAAGGGAATGGCGCTGGAAAAGCAGCTGTTTTTCAGCTTTTTCTCTCTGGCGGCGGTGCTGCTGCTGCTGTTTGCGGGGACAACGCTGTGGCTGGACATCTCCCGCCAGCGAAAAGCGCTGGACCAGACCATCTCCAACGCGGCGGCCTACGTCGCCTCCCTCCGTCCGGTGGCGGAGATGCTGGAGCGGGGCTACCCCGACCCGCAGGTCCTGGAGGATCTGGACGCGCTGTGTGAAAGCATCTCCGGGCTGGACTCGATCCTGGTGTGCGACGGGAATGGGATGCGCTTCTGCCAGACCAGCCGGCAGACCGGCGGCGAGACGGAGCTGAACGGAGACGAGGCCGCCGTGCTCCAGGGCCGGGGGAGCTACATCACCACCGGGTACAGCACCCTGGGGGAGCAGCGCCGGGCCTTTCAGGCGGTATACGGGCCGGAGGGACAGCTGCTGGGCTTTGTGATGACCTCCATCTTCACCTCTGACATTCTGCGCTGGACCTACACCCTGGCGGGGTGCAGTCTGCTGCTGCTGGCGGGGATGCTGCTGGCCGCCCTGGCGCTGACCCGCTGGATGGTCTCCCTGCTGAAAACCAGCCTGCGGGGCCACCACCCCACCGAGCTGCTGGACCTCTATCTGCGCCAGGCCGACGTGCTCAACGCCATTGAAGACGGCGTGGTGGCCACCGATGCCGAGGGGCGCATCGTCTTCAGCAATCAGGCCGCCCAGGGGCTGCTGCAGCAGAGCGGCGCGGCCCTCACCGGCCAGGCGCTGAGCCGCTTCTTCCCAGACACCCGCTGCCGGGCTGTGGCCCAGGGAACGGAGGCGGGCAGCGACAACCGCTCCTGCGTCCTGGGCAACCGGCAGGTGCTCACCACCGAGCTGCCCATCCAGTGGGAGACCGGCCGGGACGGGGCGCTGACGGTGTTTCACGACAAGACGGAGATGCTGGCCCTCTCCGACAAGCTGTCCGGCACTCAGAATACGCTGGACACCCTGCGGGCCTTTAATCACGAGTTTATGAACAAGCTCCACGTCATCCTGGGCTACCTTCAGTCCGGGCAGATCGACCAGGCCAAGCGGCTCATCATCAACAGCAGCCTGGTGTCCAGCCAGGCCATCCGGGAGACTGCGGACTGCATCCGGGTGGCGTCGATCTGTGCGCTCATCATCGGCAAAATGATGCACGCGGCGGAATACGGCATCTGCCTCACCGTCACCCCAGACAGCCGCTGTCGGCCGGAGGATCTGCTGCTCTCCGAAACGGAGTACACCTCCATCGTGGGCAATCTGCTGGAAAACGCCATCGAGGAGCTGGCCCGGAGCAATCCCAAGGTGCGGGAGATCCGCCTGGGCCTCTATACCCGGTCCGACTGCACCATCATTTTCTGCGAGGACTCGGGAGACGGCGTGCCGGAGGACATCCGGGGGAAGATTTTTGAACAGGGCTTCTCCTCCAAGGGCACGGGCCGGGGGCTGGGCCTGGCCATCGTCCGGGACATCACCGCCCGGCACGGCGGAACCATCGACCTGGAAACCGAGCCCCACATCGGCACCTGTTTCACCCTGACATTTACGAAAGAGAGGTCCTGACCTTGGCGTACTGCGTCATTATCATCGAGGACGACTCCATGGTGGCCGCCATCGACCGGCAGTATGTGGAGTCAGACCGCCGGTTTCATGTAGACGGCGTGTTCAAAAGCGGCGGCCCCGCCCTGGATTATCTGGCCGGGCATCCGGTGGACCTGATCATTCTGGACTACTATACGCCCCAGATGAACGGCCAGGAATTTCTGGATCGGCTGCGGAGCCTGCCCCAGGCCCCGGCGGTGATCGCCGTCACCTCCGCCAACAGCCCGGAAATTGTAGAGAGCCTGCTGCGGCGCGGGGTGCTGGATTATCTGATCAAGCCCTTTGTCTTCGCCCGCTTCCGGCAGGCGTTGGATCGCTTTCTCCAGCATCAGATCCTGCTGGGGCAGCATCCCGCCGGAGTGGACCAGCAGACCATCGACCGCCTCATTCAGCTCCCGGAAACCCCCGGGGCCGCCTCCGGCGAGCTGAGCAAGGGGCTGAATCTGTCCACCCTGTCCATGATCCGGGAGTTCTTCGCCGCCCACCCGGGGGAATACTTCACCAGCGAACAGACCGCCGCCCAGGTCCACCTGTCCCGCATCACCGTCCGCCGCTACCTGTCCCACATGGTCGAGACCCGGGAGCTGGTGAGCACCATTGACTACCGCACCGGCGGGCGGCCCTCCATTCAGTATAAATTTGCGGGGAATTAACGCAAAAAGCCTTCCCCTGGGGCCGATTCCCCTATCAGAGGGAAACGCCGAAGGATTTGGCGCAGTCGTTCCAACCGGCGGCAGCT
>URTG01000118.1 GCA_900550705.1 uncultured Eubacteriales bacterium
GAACCGTCCCCATGATTCCACCCAAGGATTCCCTAACTCCTAACTCCTAACTCCTCACTTCACACTATCACGAACTGTTTTCAGCGCCTGGGCCAGCTGGTCCGGACAGGAGGTCTGCTTTGTGCCGCAGCGGATGCCCTCCATGCGCTGGATGGCCTCCTCCACCGGCATTCCCTTCAGCAGGGCGGCCACGCCCTGCAGGTTGCCGCTGCACCCGCCCTGGACCCGGACGGACTGGACCTTGCCGTCCTCTACCTCGATCTGAAACGCCCGGGCGCAGACGCCCCGGGGTGTGTACTGAATGGTCATGCTCCCATCTCCTTGTAAATTCTTCCCGCTCCCTGGGGAAATGTGGTGCGTTCGTTACGGCATCTCCGCCGGGATGTCCTTCCTCATGCACTCCGGCGCGGCGGCCCGCATAGCCGCCCACTGGCGCTTCCGCCGGCGGCAGGCCCACAGGTCCGCCCCGATGAGCAGGGCGCACCACACCAGCAGCAGCGCCAGAATGAGCAGGGCGCAGCTGGCAAAAAACTGCTCCGGCAGCAGCCAGATCACCGGGTCGGTCCGTCCGTCGAAGATCCAGTTGGTCTTTCCCGGGAAAAACAGGCTGTGAAAGAGGACAAAGGCCCGGTCGAAGTCTGTGGCCGCCAGGCCGCCCAGAAGGGCGAACACCGCCCCCAGCCCTACCGCCGCCCAGAAGCCCGGCCCGTGTCCCGCCAGCAGGGCGGGCCGAAGCTTCCGCTTCCGGCACAGGACAAACAGCCCCGCCAGGGCCAGGGCCGACAGCCCCAGCACCCACAGATCCAGAAGGAACAGCCCCCGCACATCGGCAAAGTGGCTGGCCCCGGACGGGGAAAAGGGCAGGATACCGGCGGCGAAGTCGGGCCGCAGCCCCAGGCAGAAGTCCATCACCTGGTCAAAGGCCGTCTGTATCTCCCCCCGGGTCAGGCCGGTCTGGGCCTCCAGCCCCAGGGGGCCGATCTGGGCATAGTAGAAGGGGCGGCACAGCAGCGGCGCGGCGATGGAGCCGCTGAGCACCAGCAGGGCCGTCACCAGGGCCATCAGCCAGGACAGCCAGCGTTTCGTTTTCAACATTCTCTCTCCTCCTCCCCGGACCGGGCGATGATCACCTGGGCCGGAAGATAAAACAGCCACATCCCCACCCGGGCAAAGGCATACCACTCCGCCGGGAACAGCTGGGGCACATTGAACACCGCCACGCACACATCGCAGCACAGAAACAGGCACAGCCCGGCGGTAAACCGGCGGAAGGCCGGACCGGAGCACCGGCTGCTCTGCACCGCCGTGCACACAAAGGTGGAAAAATACACGGCCGCCGCCCCGGTGAGCAGGTCCAGCAGCCCCAGCCGGAGCAGGGCCGCCCCCAAGACGGCCAGCACCGCCAGCCGCGCCCCCCACCAGGTCCGGCCCCCGTTGGCCCGGAGCACCCGGACCAGGTAGGCCCCCTGCACGCCGCAGAACAGCAGCACCCCCAGCAGGTAGCACCGGTTCAGCACCAGCAGAAAGGCATCGGCCCCCGCCGTCATCACCAGGGCGGCGGCGATCAGGCGGCTGCCGCCCCGGCGCGCGCTGTCCCAGGTGTAGACCACGCACAGCAGCAGGGCGCTGTATTTGATCCAGGTGGTATCCTTCGCCGGGAAGCACACATCCCAGGCCAGGAACCAGAGATACAGCACCCCCTCGGCCAGCAGAAAGCCCCGGCGCACGGCTTCTCTCATTTCCTCGCCCCGTTTCTTTGTGGATACGCCCCCTATCATAGCACAACCGCCCGCTCCCTACAAGTACCGGATTTCCAAGGTCCCCTTTTCAACGATCCCTCCTTCCGAATCCTTTGGCTGGAAGGACTTTTTCGACAGCCTGATTGACAACGGAAAAGTCTTGCTCTAAAATGTTGTGATGATTCCAAATTCCTGCAAGGAGGCTCTGAGTATGCACCACCGCAACGGGCGCGTGGCCGTCTGGCTGGCACAGCGGCGCAGACTGGCGGTCCCCTCTTTGTTTTTCCTCGCGGTCATTTATTATGAGGAGCTGGCGGCCAAGCTGCTTTGCTTCCACGCCCTCTCCCCCCAGGGGGCGCTGTTTACCCTGCTGTTCACCCTGCCCATCGCCCTGCTTCTGGGGCTGGTCTGCGGCGGCGTGTCCCCCAAAAAGGGGCGGGTGCTGCTGCCCCTGTGTACCCTGCTGGTGTCCGCCTGGCTGGGGTCGCAGATGGTCTATTACCGGCTGTTCAAGACCTTTCTTACTATCTTCTCCCTGACCAAGATGGGCATGGTGGCCGGGGCCTTCGGCAGCATGGCCACCACGGACATTCTGGTCAACTGGTTCCCCATTCTGGTGGTGGCCGTCCCCGTGGTGCTGGCCGTCGTCCTCCGCAAGCGAATGATTTCTGACGGCCCCGCGCCCAGAAAGGGGCGGCTGCACTGGCTCATGCTGGCGGCGGGCTGTCAGGCTGCGGCCATGGTGCTGGTGCTGCTGTGCGGCGGCGGGGTGCTGTCCCTGCGGTATATCTATTACTTCACCGCCACGCCGGAGCAGGAAATGCAGAACTTCGGCGTGTTCACCCAGACGCAGCTGGAGCTTCGCCGGGTGATTTTCGGCATCAAGCCCGACGCGCCGGACAGCGCCGACGCCTCCGCCGACCGCTCCGGGGAGGCCGTGCCCGGCACCCACACCCTGCCCATCGACTTCGCCGCCCTGGAGGCCCAGGCGGCGGAGGACGGCGAGGAGGAGCTGCTGGAAATGCACCACTGGTTTGCCCAGCGCCAGCCCGCGGCGGAAAATGAGTGGACCGGCCGGTTCCGGGGGAAAAATCTGGTCTGGATCGTGGCGGAGGCCTTCTCCACCTCCGTTCTGGACCCGGTCCGCACCCCCACGCTGTGGAAGCTGGCCCACCAGGGCATCGTCTGCGACCACTTCTATACCCCGCTGTGGGGGGTGTCCACCTCTGACGGGGAGTATGTCACCACCACCAGCCTGATCCCCAAGTCCGGGGTTTGGAGCTACTCCCAGTCGTCGGAAAACTATATGCCCTTCTCCCTGGGCCACCAGTTCCGCAAGCAGGGGTACACCACCCTGGCCTACCACAACTATCTCTATACCTACTACGACCGGGACAAATCCCACCCCAACATGGGCTACGACTACCGGGCCGTGGGCCAGGGGCTGGACTGGGAGGATGTGGTCCCCGCCGGGTATCTGAACCAGGGGCGGAGCTTCGCCCCCTCCGACCGGATGATGATGCAGAGGATCGTGCCCGAGTTTGTGCGGGAGGACCACTTCATGGTCTACTGCCTCACCGTCAGCGGTCACCTGAACTACACCCGGGAGGAAAACATCATGGCCGACTTCCACTGGAACGAGGTCAAGGACCTGCCCTACGGGGACGAGGCCAAGTGCTACCTGGCCAGTCAGATGGAGCTGGAGCTGGCCCTCCGCAGTCTCATGCGCCAGCTGAAGCAGGCGGGCAAGCTGGACGACACGGTGATCGTACTGTCCGCCGACCACTACCCCTACGGCCTCACCGACGACCAGTACAGCGAGCTGGTGGGCCACCCCATCGACCCGGTGTTCCAGCGGTATGAGAACTCCCTCATCCTCTGGAGCGCCGACATGGACACCCCGGTCCATGTGGACAAATACTGCTCCAGCCTGGACCTGCTGCCCACCCTGTCCAACCTGTTCGGCCTGGAGTACGACTCCCGGCTGATGATGGGCAGCGACATTCTCTCTGACCAGGACGAGCTGGTGATCTTCTCCAATTACAGCTTCCTCTGCGGCGCGGGCTACTACAACGCCGTCACCGACCAGTTCACCCGCTGGGACGGCCAGGACCCCGACCCCGACCAGGTGGCCGCCCTGGTGACCGAGGTGCAGAACCGCGTGGCCTACTCCGCCGCCGTCCTGGACCTGGACTACTACCGCCTCGCCCTCCACGGCCCGCCCCGGACGGAGGAGGAGGCGGAACGGCATCGGCTGAGGGAAGTGGTGTCGTAACAAAAACGTGTATCTGTCCCGTTGATTGGACAGATACACGTTTTTTGTTGTAACACTCTGCTGTTCGTTCGTGATCACGTGGAAAAAGTGGCTTCGCCGCTTTTTCGACAGCCTGGGTCCCTACGTTGGACTCAATGAGCCTTTGCCTTTTTTGCGTTCCAAATCTCCGCCACCCACGTCCACAGCGGCAAGATATAGAGGTAGCAGGCCAGCCCCACCGACGCGCCGGGGGCACCCACGGCGTTGAGGGGAACGGCGGCGGCGATGGACCAGGGGACCAGGGCGGCAGTGACCACGGCGGTGTTTTCCAGGCTGATCATCATCCGCTTGGGGTCGGACTCCAGCTTGCTGCACAGCTGCTGGGTCATCATGATGGCCAGGGACTGGTTGCAGGCAACCACACTCGCCACCGACGCCGTGACCAAAATACCGCCGTATGGGGTGATTTTTGCCCCCAGGCGGCCGATGGCTCCCTGAATTCCGTCCAGCAGTCCGGTACCCTGGAACATTCCGGAGAAGGAGGATGAGATACACACAATGCAAATCACCTTGACCATAGACACGATCCCCCCGCCGGACAGCAGGGCCGCCACCTGGGGGTCGGCGGGCTGATAGCCGAACACCAGCAGGTGCAGCAGCTCCCCAACAGGAATTCCCTGGAGCCATACGGATACCACGCTGCCGCACAGTACGCTCACTGCCATGGTGATTTTCAGATCCACGCGAAACAGAGAGAATACGATAATCACCGCCGCCGGAATCAGCACCGCCGGGTGAAGCTGAAAGGCGGTGCGGAACAGCTGCTCCATCTGCCCGGCGTTGTAGTCCCCGTGAAAGTCGCGGCCCAGCAGGGCAAACAGGCCACAGCTCAGGATCAGTGGGACGATAGCGGTTTTGAACATCGCCTTCAGATTGTGAAACAGGTCCGTCTCCGTCAAGGAACTGATCAGCAGGGCGCTGGTGGACATGGGAGAACACCGGTCCCCCACCATCACGCCGGCCAGCACCGCCCCGCCGGTATACAGGATGGGAATCCCCATGCTGTTTGCCATGGTGGCGCAGATCACCCCCACCGTGGCCGAAGTGCCGAAGGCCGTGCCCGTCAGCGTGGAAACTGCGGCGCACAGGACGAAGGTAAGCAGCACCATCCACCCCGGGCTGCACACCCGGGTGGCATAGCTGACGATGTAGGCGATGGTCCCGGCGGACCGCCAGGAGGCGGCAATCATACCGATCAATACAAAAGAAATGCGGAGCACCCGCACCTTTCGCACGCCGGACCAGGCCATGGCCCACATGGCCCGGACGCTGTGCCCACGATATAGACCGTAGCCGAAAAACAGGAAGAAGCCCGCCGCCAGCGCCCACAGAATGGACGCACCCAGCCCCAGACATACAAACAGCGCCGCCACAAACAGGCCGAGTACCGCCATCTCAACCATTGATCTCTCTCCTTTGTAACGGTCCCGCTCCCCACAGAGGGCAGGACCCGAATTGCAGCTTGTGGAAAAAGTGGCTTCGCCGCTTTTTTGCCAAGCTGAAAGGGAACCCTGACGGTTCCCTTTCCAACTATCCTTCCCTCCGAATCCTTTGGCCGGAAGGACTTTTTCGACAGT
>URTG01000119.1 GCA_900550705.1 uncultured Eubacteriales bacterium
GGAGGTTTGACTCCCAATGGACAACAGGGAGAACTATGATTTTGTTTTGCATCTGTGAAAGGAGGACGCCATGACTGAAAAGCCCGCTGCGGAAGAATATGTGTACCATATTGGAAAAATCCGCTTCATCGTCACGCCTGTTTACAAGGAAACGGGAGAGCTGATGCGTGACATCCTTTTGAAGCTGATGCTGGCTGATTTGGAGCCGGTATAAAACTTCATGCGTCGGCGGCACACCCTTTTTTGATTTGTGTTCGTGCATGAAGTTTTTGTGCATCATTTTCGGTTGCCCCAACGGGGCGAGAAAATGGCACATTACGGACGCTATGCTGGCATAGCGATTCCCATCGACATCCTTAACATGGGCGGTCAGGCGAGGTATAATATAGTCAGGATGAATGACCTCTTGCTTGACTGCCAGAGAGGAGGTTTATATGAAACAGTCAAGCAAAAAACACGAACTCGGCACAGCCGCTCTCTACTGCCGACTGAGCCGTGACGATAATATGGACAGCGAGTCCAACAGCATCCAAAATCAGAGGAAGATACTTCAAAAGGCCGCCAAGGACAAAGGGTACACCGACACGGTTTTCTTTGTAGACGATGGCATCACGGGAACGACCATGAAGCGTCCCGGTTTTCAGAAAATGCTGACCGCTATCGAGGCGGGGTACATCTCGGCGGTGTTCGTCAAAGACCTTTCCCGGCTGGGGCGCAACTACATTGAGGTCGGCAAGCTGACCGAGGAATTTTTCCCGCTTCACGATATACGGCTGGTGGCCGTTTCCGACGGCGTAGACAGCGACGAGGGCGAGGATGATTTTACTCCGTTCAAGAACATTATGAACGAGTATTACGCCAAGGACATTTCCAAGAAGCGCCGGATCGTGAACAAGATGAAAGGAAATGCAGGCGTTCCGCTTTCTCCGCCGCCCTACGGTTACATCAAAAACCCGGACGATCCCCGCTTTTGGGTGGTAGAGCCGGAAGCTGCCGAGGTAGTGCGCCGGATCTACCGCATGGCGCTGGAGGGGTACGGGCTGGCAGAAACGGCAGCGCAGCTTGCCGCCGATGGTGTGGTCAATCCCACCTATTACTGGCGCAGCCGTGGGACAAGCCGGGGCGGATCGAAAAGCACCGTAGAGCCTACCAAATGGGGACACACCACCGTCAAGAAGATCCTCACCTTGCAGGAATATTGCGGCGATGTCATCAACTTCAAAAGCTACTCCAAGTCCTACAAGATGAAAAAGCGGATCGAGACCCCGGAAGAAAACCGGGCGATCTTCCTCAATGTCCATGAGGCTATCATTGACCGCCAGACTTGGGAAAAGGTGCAGGCGCTCCAAAAAGGGACGCGCCGCAAAAAGCCCACGGTCACGCAGGAGCCCAGCGTATTCTCTGGCCTGCTGAAATGCCCGGAGTGCGGCGGCAACCTCAATTTCCACTTCAACCAGAACAACCACGACATCAAGTTTTTCAGTTGTCAAAATCACAACTCCGGCTATCGCAAGTGCAGCAAGACGCACTATATCCGGCTGGACTTCTTAGAGCAAGTCGTTTTGTACGAGGTCAAGCGGCTGGCCTGCTTTGCCAGCGAATACGAAAATGACTTTATCAAGGCCATGATCGGACGCTCAGCAAAGGTTGCGGAAAATACCGCGCTCCGCAAGCAGCGGGAGCTGGACGCTCTGACCGCCCGTGACCGGGAACTGGATATGCTCTTTGAACGGCTCTATGAGGACAATGTGGCGGGCAAAATCGACGATGCCCGGTTTGCCAAAATGTCCAAACGCTATGAACAGGAGCAGGGCGAGAACGCCAAGAAGATCAAGGCGCTGCGGCTGGAACTGAAAAAGGACGAGAGCAAGCGCATGGACATTGACGATTTTCTTGAAACGGTGCGGCGGTACACCGATGCGACCACCATTACAAAGCGCATGGTCGCGGAACTGATCGACCACATCGAGGTGTACCACGCCGAAAAGCAGGACGGCGTTACCAATCAGCGTGTCGTGATCTACTACAACTGCATCGGCGCTTTCGATGTGCCGGATCGCCGGAAGATCCCGGAGGCCGACATTATCATGGAAACGAGAAAAGGCGTAGCACTCAGCTACGCCCCGGAACGCCTTGCAGTATGAACTTTGTGGGAAATAAAAAGCAGAGTGTCCATTACAGGATACTCAGATCCCATAAGGACACTCTGCATGGTCCGAGTGTCGAGATTCGAACTCGAGGCCTCTTGAACCCCATTCAAGCGCGATACCAAACTTCGCCACACCCGGAAATCTTTACTTGTCATTGTCTCTGTCAGACAGCTTCTGTATGATAGCACAGCCTTCCGGAAAATGCAAGCCCTTTTTTCGAAAAAATAAAAATTTTTACAAAAAAATTCCTCCGCCTGGAACTGGGCGGAGGAATTTTTGATCAGTCGTCCAGCATACGGTAGCCGACGCCCAGCTCGGTGTGGATATACTTGGGATCGGAGGGGTTCTCCTTGAGCTTGCGGCGGATGTTGGCCATGTTGACCCGAAGGATCTGGTTGCTGCTGTTGCCGCCGTAGGGGCCCCAGACGTGCTCCAGGATGAAGTCGTAGGTCAGGACCTTGCCGGCGTGGATGGCCAGCAGCTCCAGGATCTTGAACTCGTTCTGGGTAAAGTGGATCTCCTCCCCGTCCAGCAGGACGGTATGGCGGGCGATGTCCACCGTCAGGCCCTTGACGGTATAGGCGCTCTTCTGGAGGCCCTGGCCCTGCTTCAGGCGGTCCATATGGCGCAGGGTGGACCGAATCCGGGCCAGCAGCTCAGACACACCGAAGGGCTTGACCACATAGTCGTCCGCCCCCATGTCCAGGGCCTTGACCTTCTCCGCCTCCCGGTCCCGGGCGGAGATGATAATCACCGGCACCTCCCGGGGCAGGCCGCGGAGCTGGCTGAGGACCTCCAGGCCGTCCATATCCGGCAGGCCCAGGTCCAGCAGCACCAGGTCGGGGCTGTGAGAGAAAAACAGCGACAGCGCCTCCTTCCCCGTCAGGGCGGGGATGGCCTTGTAGTCGTTGGCGGTGAGGGCGCGGCAGATAAAGTTGCTGATGGTGTGCTCGTCCTCCACCACCAGAATGGAACGTTTGTCATTCATAGGAAGTCTCCTCCATAGGAAGGCCGAAGCGGAGCACCGCGCCGCCCTCCGGATCGTTGCCGGCGGCAAAGAAGCCCCCGTGGGCCTTGATGATACTTTGGCAGGCGGATAGGCCGATGCCCATACCCCGGGTGGAGTCGCTGGACAGGCTTTGATCCAGGGGACGGCCGGCCTGCACGGCCTGGCAGATCTCCGGGGACAGCCCCTTGCCCCGGTCTCGCACCTCCACCACCGCCCAGTCGTCCTGGCGGAACAGGTGCAGACGGATGTGGTCCCGGTCGCCGGAGTGCCGGATGGCGTTTTCCAGCAGATTCACGATGACCTGCTTGATGAGCATAGGCTCCATGGGCAGGTAGAGAATGTCCTCCGACATATCCAGCTCCACCTTATAGTCCGGAAAGCGGCGGCGGGTGGTGAGAATGGCGTCTCCCGCCACCTCCTCCAGCATCTCGTCCCGCTTTTTCAGGGGGTAGGAGCCGTCTTGAATGCGGGTGACGGACAGCAGGTTTTCTACCATAACGATCATACCGTCGGCGTCGTTTTTGATGCCCTCCAGCATGGAGCGGTTTTTCTCTGTGACCTCGCCGCTGCTGAGCAGAACGGACACCGCGCCGGAGATGGCGGTGAGCGGGGTCCGCAGGTCGTGGGATACGGCCCGGAGGATGTTGCCCCGGATGGTCTCCCGGGCGGATTGGAGCTGGATGGCGGCCTTCTCCTGGTTCAGCCGCTCGTTCATCTCATACAGTGTTTTGGTGCTCTTTTCCCGGCGGACGGCCTCGGTGGCCTGCTGCTTCACCCGGGCGGTGAGGGCGCAGACCACGCAGGAGATCACCAGCATGGACAGCATGGCCACCGGGTAGCCGGTGCGGCTCAGGGAGAACTGGGCGTAGGGGAACATAAAGTAGTAGTTAATGAAGAACGCCCCCAGCAGCGAGGCCACGATCCCATATATGTACCCCGTGGTCAGCAGCGAAATAAACACCACCGCCAGCACATAGACCAGCGCGGAGTTATTCTCGCCGCCGGTGTGATGGATCAGAATGCCGCTGATCAGATAGCTGCCCCCCAGAAACAGCGTCGTCACCGCCACGTCCCGGGGCACAGCCGGGAGCCGGTCGTAAATGCGGGAGCCGGTATCGTAAATCACCTTACACCAGTGCTTGATTTTGTTAATAGAGGGTCACATCCTTCCCGCTTCGATGGCTTCTGCCCCTATTATAGCAGAACGAATCCCAAAGGTCAAAGCAGGGACGGGGGATTTTTTCTGCGGCCTGAGTTTCACACATTTTACTTGCCCTTTTCGCCGGTACGGGCTATAATAATACTATCTCACAGTGGGAGGTCTCCCTATGTCTACCGTCGGTTTCATTCAGGACGAACTGGACTTGAAGCTCTTGGTGCTCTATATCATGGCCCGGACTGCCAGCCCGGTCACCTTCCTCCAGCTGCTGGAATCCGCTCTGTGCGACGAGGGCGTGGACTACTTCTCCCTCACCCAGGCGGTGGAGCACATGGTGGAGACCGGTCAGCTCTCCCGCGAGGGGGACCGCTACGCCATCACCGAGAAGGGGCGGCGGAACAGCTCCATCTGCGAGAGCAGCCTGCCCTACTCCGTCCGGATGCACTGCGACGAAAACCTGCAAAAGCTCAACGAGGCCCTCCGGCAGGAGGCTCTGCTGAAGGCCGAGGTCAGTGACAACGGCGACGGCACCTGCTCCCTGGAGCTTCTGCTCAACGATGTGGGCACCCCCCTGCTGCACCTGTCCCTGCTGGTCCCGAACCGGGAGCAGGCCAGGCTGATGGCCCAGCGCTTCCGGGCGGACCCGTCCGGCTTCTATCACAAGATCACCACCCTCCTGTTGCAGGAGGACGACCCCAACGGAAAGGAAGAATGACAATGCGCCGCATGGATCGGGCCCAAGATCGGGCCTTCTGCTTAGAACTGATGGACCGCTGCACCCACGGGGTGATGGCCCTGTCCACTGAGGAGGACACCCCCTACTGCCTGCCCCTGTCCTTTGTGCGGGTGGACAACGCCCTGTATTTCCACTGCGCCAAGGAGGGCCGCAAGCTCGACCTGCTGCGGAGAAACCCCCATGTGTGCATCACCTTTATGGGGGGCGACATCCCCGCCTTTGTGCCCCCCGCCATGTACACCACCTATTTTCAGTCTGTCATCGTCACCGGCTCCGCCCGCGAGGTCACCAGCCCGGCAGAGAAGACCTCCGCCCTCCGCGCCCTGTGCGAAAAGCTCACCCCCTACGATCTGGGCGAGGGCTTTGACCGGGCCATGGAAAAGAGCCTCAACGTCACTGCCGTGTGGCGGGTGGACATGGAGGACATCTCCGGCAAGGCGAAAAAGATGAAATAATTGGATTTTTAACAAAAAATTCCGTTTCCCCGGGAGGAAACGGAATTTTTTTGCTTTTCTTATCTTACTTGCCCAGCATGG
>URTG01000120.1 GCA_900550705.1 uncultured Eubacteriales bacterium
GAAAAAGGTAGGAAAATATATGGAACTCATTGGATTTACTTCATGGCACGATGAAAATTATAAGTTTATTTGTGATTTTGAAGATGAGAATTTGGAGGAAAATGAAATACAGTGGATGAAGTATGAAGAAACTATGGCGGCTTGGAAAGCAACTGTTTCTTATTTGCGCTGTCATGGGATAAAATTCTCAGGCATTTATCATCAAAAGGGCAGATATGGTGTACCGTATTTTGATAATGGAAAAAAACTGTGCTTAGACAGTCAATCATGGGGATATTTGATGGAAGAAGTTTTAGAAATGAAACAAGATTGTATTGAGGGTATGCCGTGGTGCAAGTGGTCGTATTGGGCTGAACCGAATGAATTTGTACTCCCATATGGGGAAACACCTGATGATAGATTTCATTGGAAAAACGATCCAATCGCTAAAATCAAGATGGAGCTATACTTGAAAGACAACTCTTCTACATAGGTGAGGAAGCAATAACTTCAAGTTTGTCGAACTGATAAAATCCCTTTAGGAACGAAAGGGCGCACTTCTATACGCTCCTGTTGGGAGTATCGTGCGTCCTGGGTCGCTTCATTCCCGGTCAGCAGAAGAAAACTGCCCGACCGAGAATGCTTCGTCACGACCTTCCGTCAAGGTGGCTACACCCTTGCGCCGCTAAAGCGGCTATCCCCTGTGGACTTGCCGTCCGCAAACAGCATGAAATCCTCCGTATGATCTGAACCATACGGAGGATTCACTGTTTTACGGACACCGGCGAATTGGCGTGGGGCAGTTTTTTCTCCCTGTGCGCGTAAAACGCGCCCCACCCGCGTACACTAGGCGGGAAGGGGGAGAGAAGGAATGGAAGAATTGACCCAGGAGCCGCTGTCCCAGTCCGCCATCGAGGACCTGGGGGCATCGCTCATCCGGACGGGGCGGGGGACGGTGTATGTCCTTACCATCGTGGGGCAGATCGAGGGCCACCAGCTGCTGCCCCCCAGCAGCAAGAGCACCAAGTATGAGCACGTCCTGCCCCTGCTGGCCTCGGTGGAGGGCAGCGAGCAGATCGACGGGCTGCTGGTCCTGCTGAACAACGGGGGAGGGGACGTGGAGGCCGGGCTGGCCATCGCAGAGATGATCGCCTCCCTGTCCAAGCCCACGGTGTCGCTGGTGCTGGGGGGCAGCCACTCCATCGGCGTGCCCCTGGCGGTGGCGGCCCGGCGGTCGTTCATTGCGCCCTCCGCAGCCATGACGGTGCATCCCATCCGCATGAACGGCCTGGTCATCGGGGTGCCCCAGACCTTTTACTACTTTGAGCGGATTCAGGACCGGATCACCCGCTTCATTACGGCCAACAGCAATATCAAGCGGGAGGACTTGACACGTCTTATGCTCCAGACCGGGGAGCTTGCCGCCGATGTGGGCAGCGTGATCTACGGCGAGGAGGCGGTGGAGCTGGGACTCATCGACCGCATCGGCGGGCTGTCCGATGCGCTGGACTGCCTGTATGCCATGATCGCGGAAGGAAAAAACGAAGAAATCCCGCCGGACGGAGGAGAATAATGTGCCTCCGTCCGGCATAGTTTCTGGGAAAAATACTGGAAATTTTCCAGGGCTTGTGGTAAACTAGTACTTGTGATTTTTTGAGCATTTCACCCAGTTGAATTTAGGAGGTACATAACCGTGACCTATCTCATGTCCGCAGTCCTTGGCTTTGTCCAGGGTGTCGCCGAGTTTCTGCCCATCTCCAGCTCGGGACATCTGACGCTGCTCCAGCACTTCTTCGGAATGGCGGAGCCTGACAACCTGCTGAACGTACTGCTCCACTTCGCCACCCTCATTGCCGTGTGCATCTACTACTTCCAGGATGTGCTGGAGATGATCGTGGAGTTCTTCCGGGGCATTGCGGCCCTGTTTTCCCGCAAGCCCTCCCACGGCAACCCGCCCGAGGCCCGGCGGCTGGTGCTGCTGGTCATCGTGGGTACGCTGCCCCTGTTTCTGATCCTGCCCATCAAGAACGTGGTGGAGAGCTTTGGCAGCAGTCCGGTGTTCGTCAGCTGTGCGCTGCTGGTCACCGGCACCATTCTGTTCTTCTCTGACCGGATGTCCGGCGGGCGGAAGAACGCCCGGAGCGCCACGCTGAAGGACGTGCTGCTGGTGGGCCTGGCCCAGGGTGCGGCCACCATCCCCGGCCTGTCCCGCTCGGGCAGCACCATCTCCGCCGGGATGGCCGTGGGCTTTGACCGGAAGTTCGCCGTGCGCTACTCCTTCCTCATGTCCCTGCCCGCCGTGCTGGGCGCGACCCTGCTGGAGCTGAAGGATGTGCTGGGCGGCGAGGCCGTGCTGGAGGCGGGAATTCTGCCCAAGTATCTGCTGGGCATGGTCATTGCCGGGGTGGTGGGCTACTTCTCCATCCGCCTGGTGAACCTGCTGGCCGACAAGGGCAAGTTCGGCGCGTTTTCTTACTACTGCTGGATCGTGGGCGTGCTGTCCCTGGTCCTGTCTCTCATGGGCTGGACCCTGGCCTGAGCCGGGGCGCAGCCGGAACAAATTTGACCGCCTACCGGCGGCCGGAAAGGAACGAAACCAATGGCAACGACACGAAAGAGCGGGGGAGCCCGCAGCGCCTCCCGGTCCGCCCCCCAAAAGAAAAGCGGGGGGAAGCGGATGGCGTCCTCCTCCAGCCGGAGCCGTTCCGGCGGCAGCGGCGGCCGGAACAAGCAGTCTGCCCCCGCCCGGCGGCCCCTCCGCCGGGAGATCGGCGGGGTGGTCTGTCTGCTGCTGGCCGTTTTCTCTGCCCTGGGGTACTTCCATAAGGACGCGATTTTCATCAACTTTTTCAGCGGCCTGCTGAAGGGGCTGTTCGGCTATGGCTTCTGGCTGGCCGCCCCGGCGCTGCTGATGAGCGCCTATATCCTGCTCTTCCACCGGGGCCGCCCCGTGGCCCTGCGGCTGACCTGTACGCTGCTGCTGCCGATGATGGTCTCCGCCCTGCTCCACGGGCTGCTGGCCGATCCCTTGGAGTGGAACGGAAGCATTGTGAAAACTCTGTGGGAAAGCGGAAAGGCTTTCCGTTCCGGCGGTGTGCTCTCCGGCCTGATGGCCCAGGGCTGCGTGTCGCTGTTCACCGCCATCGGCTCCACGGTGCTGTTCGGCGTGGCGGCGGTGCTCATGGGCTTTGGGGCCTGCAACCGGACGCCCCTGGACCTGATCCACTGGGCCATGGAGCGCCCCGACTACGAGGAATATGAGTATGAGGAGCCAGCCCCCCGCCGGGGCAAGCGGGAGGCGGTCCCTGCCTCCTCCGCCAGCCGGGGCCGTCGGGAGATCGACTTCCCCGTGGACGACGGCCCTCTGGCCGCCCAGGAGGAGGATCAGCCCCAGCCGGAGCCGAAGAAGCGGGGCTTCTTCGACCGCAAGCCCCGGGTGCCCGCGCCCGACCAGCTGCTCACCGACCGCCGGGAGGAGCCTGCCGCCGCCCAGGAGAGGGCGGAGGATCGGCCCCCGGAGGAGTGGAGCGAGGAGACCGTCCCGCCCCTCCACGCCCCCGTTCCGTCCTTCCTGCCCCGGCGGAAGCCCGCTCCGGAGCCGGAGCTTCAGCCGGAGCCGGTGGAGCGCTCCTTCCCGGAGCCGGACGATGAGCCGGAGCCTGCCTCTGCGGCGGCGACCCAGATGTCCGAGCCGGTGGTGTCCGCGCCCCCGGTGCGGCCCGCCGCCCCTGCGCCCATCCCCGTGACGCCGACAGCCCCCGCCGCCCCGGTCCAGCCGGACCCGGAGGCCGCCGCCGCGGCGGAGATCGCCCAGGCCGCCGACCAGGTGGCCCAGGACATTCAGGCGGGCCAGGGGGGGAGCAGCCGCCCCTATCAGTACCCGCCCCTGTCCCTTTTGCAGGAGGGCTCCGGCGAGATCGGCGGCGAGGCCCTGGCCGAGCTGAACACCAACCGCCAGCGGCTGAACGACACCATCCACTCCTTCGGCATCGACGCCAGCATCGTCAACGTCACCCGGGGGCCCTCGGTCACCCGGTATGAGCTGGAGCTGGACCAGGGCGTCCGGCTGAACAAGCTGACCAATCTGGCGGACGACATCGCCCTGTCTCTGGGCGCGGCGGGCGTTCGAATTGCCCCCATTCCCGACCAGATCGCCATGGTGGGCATCGAGGTGCCCAACAAGGCGGTGTCCCCGGTGAATATCCACTCGGTGATCGGCTCCAAGGCCTTTACCGACAGCGCCTCCAAGGTGTCCTTCGCCCTGGGCAAGGACATCGGCGGCAACCCCATTGTGGGCAACATCGCCAAGCTGCCCCATCTGCTCATCGCCGGTACCACCGGCTCCGGTAAGTCGGTGTGTACCAACTCCATCATTACCTCCCTGCTGTATAAGGCCACGCCGGAGGAGGTCCGGCTCATCATGGTGGACCCCAAGATGGTGGAGCTGGGCATTTACAACGGCATTCCCCACCTGCTCATCCCCGTGGTCACCGACCCGAAAAAGGCCGCCGGTGCCCTGCAATGGGCGGTGACGGAGATGATGAAGCGCTACCGCACCTTCTCAGAGGTGGGCGTCCGCAAGCTGGAGGAGTACAACGCCCTGGCCGCCCGCACCGAGGGCATGGAGAAAATGCCGTACATCGTGGTCCTCATCGACGAGCTGGCCGACCTGATGCTGGTGGCCGCCAAGGAGGTGGAGGAGTCCATCTGCCGGGTGGCCCAGATGGGCCGTGCCGCCGGAATGCACATGATCGTGGCCACCCAGCGGCCCTCCGCCGACGTAATTACCGGCCTGATGAAAGCCAACATCCCCAGCCGCATCGCCTTTGCGGTGGCCTCCAGCATGGAGTCCCGCATCATTCTGGACCTGACCGGCGCAGAGAAGCTGGTGGGCCGGGGCGATATGCTCTACGCCCCCCTGGGCGTGGGCAAGCCCACCCGGGTGCAGGGCTGCTTTATCTCTGACCAGGAGGTGGCCGCCGTGGTGGACTTTGTGAAAAAGAGCGGCACCGCCCAGTATGACGACGCGGTCATGCAGGAGATCGAGCAGCACGCCGCCGAGAAGGAGAAGGGTACCAAGGGCGTGGGCGGCTCCGCGCCGGACGACGTGGGCAGCGACTACGACGAGCTCATCGACGCCGCCGCCGAGGTGGTGGTGGAGACGGGACAGGCCTCGGTGTCCATGCTCCAGCGGCGGCTGAAGCTGGGCTACGCCCGGGCCGCCCGGCTGGTGGACCAGCTGGAGGAGAAGGGCATCGTCGGCCCCTTCGAGGGCAGCAAGCCCCGGCAGCTGCTCATCACCAAGGAGCAGTGGCAGGAGCTGAAATACCGCCAGGGCACCGTCACCGCCGCCCCCGCGGCGGAGGAGGCACCGCCCCCCCCGCCGCCTGTTATGGCGGAGCCGGAGCCTGTCTTCCCGCCGCCCGCGGAGACGGACGCGCCCCCCTTCGACCTGGACGACGAGCTGGACCAGGCGGGGGAGGACCGGCTGTAACACAGCTTGTCAAAAAAGTGGCTTCGCCGCTTTTTTGACAAGCTGCAAACATTTTAACTGCGTTAAAATGTTGTTGATTTCAAGGAAAGGGAACCCTGACGGTTCCCT
>URTG01000121.1 GCA_900550705.1 uncultured Eubacteriales bacterium
TTTAATCACCCATAGAATACTTTTATATATTTAGTTTATCATCATAGACGAAAAAAGCTATTAAAATACGGCAGTGTTGACATTCCGTAGCGGCGCTGCCATTCCCTGGGATGGAGGGGCTTAACGCCGTTCAGATCATCCTGATAGTCGGACAGATAGGCATAGACCTCCTGCACGATTCGGGGGAGATTTTGGACGGCTTCCTTATATTCATCCTGATCCACCACGGCGGGCGTAGTGGTGTCGAGATAGGCATCGTTTTGGATCAGCACCAGTTTGGTATAATCTAGGCCGGACCTGCGCTGTCTGGACCGAACCGACTGCTTGAAAAGGTAGGCATATTTATGCCGCACATAGGAGCGAAAGGGAATACAAATGAATAAATCATCCAGATATTCAATCAGCAGACAGGAATAGGGCCGTCCCTGCTTGACCAGAATTTCCGGATACTGCACAGCGGGATACGCGATGTAGAACTGGGGCGAAAGGCTGTAAATTTCGGCCGTATACTCCATGATTCGACGCTCCTATAAATAAAAATGGGGAGGGACACCCCTCCCCATCAGACAGCTTCCATCGGCCAATTTTTTATTTACCGTCGTGTCAGAGCCGTCACACGACCTCATCGCTCGGTCAATTTTTTGTTTACCGACGAGTCAGAACCGTCACTCGTCTCATGGGAAGCTGTCTATTCAATAGTATTATAGTCTTGCGCCGAAAAAATGTCAACGACGGAATCTTTTATTTTCTTCTCCACCACGCCAACAGCCCCAGTCCGGCGGAGGACTGGCCGGAGAAGGCGGCCCAGAGGGCGGTGGGGTCGCCGGAGGGGTACCTTCCGTCCCGCTCCGGTCCTCCAGGCGGAGGTGGAAGCGCAGGGTGTCTCCGGGCACGTTCCGCCGGAAGGTCTCGTTGCTCTTGACCATGGCCTCCCCCAGGGCCTGGGTGAGGTTCACATTCACCCGGTCTGGAAGATTCTCCCCCAGGGTGACCAGAATTTCATGGTCAAAGAAGCAGCTACCCCCCCTCCTTGGTCTGGGTCACCTCCCCCGCCTGGACGGTGACGCCGGGGCTGTTCTCCCGGTAGTCCACCGCGGTGCGGGACGGGAAGGCCGCGTCGTCGTAGCTCCCCCGGTAGTCCCGGGCCTTGGGCAGATACCAGACGGTCATAAGGTTCGCCGTCCCCTTCCCCTGCTCCGCCGCCCGGGCCAGGGCCTGGAGGTTCTCCGGCCCCGCTGCGGCCCCGTAGAGAACGCCGCCCTGCTGCCGCACATACTCCTGCGCCTCCGGCAGGGTCTTGCCGGTGATGCCGAAGCCCTCCTTCTCGTCCTCAGCAAAGACAAAGCGCTCCAGCTCGGTCACGGTCTCCCTGTTGTCCCCCTGGTCGCTGCTGCCGGCGTAGGGCACAAAGCCCACGCACTGCCAGGTGCGGCCGCTGTCGGCGTTGGTCACCTGTCCCTGGGCATCGGTATGAGTGGCCAGCTTACAGCCGGCGAAGGCATCTTCGAAGGAGAACACCGCCCCCTCCAGCGCGTCCACGCAGCTGCCGGGCACCCTCCGGCTGTCGATTACGGGGAAGGAGGGGCGGTCCACTCCCGCCGCGTGATAATAGCCCAGGTTGCCCCCCGCCACCCGCAGGTCCGTCAGGGTGGCGCAGCGGCTGATGGGAAGCTCCGCCGCCGCGCCGGTGACGGGGACCGCCTCCCCGCTCTCCTCCAGAACGGCCTGGGCGGTCATGGACAGCGCGCCCTCCTCTCCGGCGGTGACGGTAATTCGGGGGGTGATGGTCCGCCCCCTGGGCACGGTGAGCCGGAGCACCAGGGTCCCCGTCTCCGGGGCGAAGGGGGTGACGGTGCTTATGTAGCTAGAGGTATTGGGCGCCGCCTGGGCCACGCCCGTGCCGAAGGTGAGGGTCAGCTGGAGCGCGGCGGTCTCCGTCCCCTTGTTCTTCACAGACAGGGTGTAGGCCGTCTGTCCCCCGGCCATCAGGCAGATGGGGGCGCTGTAATTTTTGGGGATGCTCACCGCCAGCTGGTCGGCGGTCACGGCAGCCCGGGGGGCTGCTCCGACGGGCTCCGCCGGGGCCTCCGGCAGCACCACCCGGTCCTCCTGGGGCGGGGCCTGGGCCTCCTCCGCCGCCAGGGCCGGAACGGCGGACGCCCCTGCCGCGATGGCCGCCGCCATCAGCAGCGCACCGACTCGTTGGTTCTTCCTGTTTGCCATGTTGCTCGGCTCCCTTCCCGTTGTCTCGATTGCGCGCCCAGTGTAGCCCGGGGGCGATATGGGAAACGATATGGGAATATTTTCCAGTTCTTTTCGCGGTTCTGAACCAAATTCAGCCGATTCTACAACCTTTTTAAGCTATTTCACCGGACCTATTCTGTCGCAGTCCGTCCCTTTCTGCGGGCAAAAAAATACCGCCTCTCCGCAATGGGAGAGACGGTATCTTTTGATTTTACTTTATTACACGCTTGGCTCCACCGGGGAGACCACGGCCTGGATTCGGGCCGGGGAGTTGGGGTACTGGCGGAAGAACGCCTTGATAATCCGCTCGCTGACCATGCAGCTGTCCTCGTAATTGGCCCAGGGCAGCATCACCACAAACTGGGACACGCTGCACCGGGAGGCCGCATCCCCCTTCCGCAGATTCTGCCCCAGCAGGCGCTGGAGGTTTTCCATGGCCCGGTCCAGGCTCCGGCGGACCAGGGGGCTGCCGTCTCGGGCCGTCACCGACAGCAGGGCCAGGTGGACGGCGACCCCGGTGCGGCCCATGACCCGGGCCTCCGCGTGGCAGAGGATGCGGAAAAAGTCGTAGTCACACAGCAGCACACCCTCCGCCGGCTCCGGCTCCCGGAGCTGCTCCTGCAGGGTCTCCATGGACACCGCCCGGTCGTTCACCACCCGCACCGCCTCGCGATACAGGGCCCGCAGCTTCTCGGAGGGCATCACCCCGAAGCTGGTAAACAGCAGGCTGCTCATGCGGTTGTAGGTGTCGATGGCCTCCTGATGCCGCTTCAGCCGCAGCAGATTCCGGATTAGGTGGAAGTACATCTCCTCGTGATAGGGGTCAATCCGGATGGCCTGGCGGCTGAGCTCCGCCGCCTCCTCCCAGCACTCCCGGGCCTCCAGCAGCTCGGCGGTGGTCTGGGCGATGCGGAGGTAGAGATTGTGGTAATAGGCCGAGATGGGCACCACCCAGGGCTCCATGGCCAGCTTGGGCAGAAAATCCCCCTGATACAGGTCCAGGGCCTCCTGATACAGGGCCAGCCGCTGGTCGTCCTGGGGGGCGGTATCCCCTTGGGTGCAGCGCTTTTCAAACTCGTCCACGTCCAGCACCAGCCGGGCGGACGGGTTCCAGGCGCAGCAGCCATTCCGGCGGACCACCAGCTTCCGGCCCACATCGTCCTGGAGCTGATTCAGCGCCGTGCGAATGCGGTGGAAGATGGTTTTCAAGGCGTTCAGCGGGTCAGAGCTGCGCTCCTCGCCCCCCCAGCAGAGCTGGACCAGATTCTCCTGGGTGACGAGCTCCTCCCGGCGGCAGATGAGGTAGGCCAGCAGCAGCCACACCTTCCGCGACCGGTTGTCCCCGTCCGAAATCATCTTGTCCCCACAGCGGATGGAAAATCCACCCAGCATCTGTACATGGAGCGTTTCCAGTTCCACAGCGCTGTCCCCCAATTTCTGACCGGATTCCTCCGTCCCGGCCGTGCTCCGCGCCCGGGCGCGGTCGTTCTCGTCTGGCTTTTCATTGTATCATAAATCGGTGGGCTTCGCAACGAAAAATCCCTGCTTTTTCCGGAATTATATCTCTTATTTCGCATTTTTTATTCATTTTTCGGAAAAGAAACTGAATTTTTTTCTGTTTTGCATCCCGGCCTTTGCCGGAAAAATTTTTTGTATCGTTTTTTGTACCGTCTTTCGGTTATACTAAAAGGACCGCCCCCAGAAACAGAGAAAGAGGGACTGCTTCCATGAACCACCCCAAGCTTGACAACGAATACCGGACCACCATGGTCTATATCACCGACTATCAAAACCGAATCCCCAGCGGGTATCTGCAAAACCCCATCCGTCCGGAGCCGGAATCGTTCTCCGGTCTGATGGACTTCTTCCGCAAAATGGAGGTCCTGCTGGACCAGCTCCAGCTCCCCCAGTCCTTCACCCGCCCCCGGAGCTTTCAGCCGGGCGAGGCGCTCTCCGGCCCCAGCGGCCACGCCTGCGGCGACCGTATCCCGGATGACGCGCTGGCCGCCTTCTCCCTGCGGGTCCTCTACCGGCAGCACTCCGCCTGGCAGGGCGCCATCACCTGGCTGGAGGAGGGCCGCCGGGAGCAGTTCCGCAGCGCCCTGGAGTTGGCCTTTTTGATGGACAGCACCCTGGATCGCCGCATGGAGCAGTAAGGTTTGCAGCACCTGTCCTCGGGATTCCCGAAGGCAGGTGCTTTTTTTGACCCGAATCCTTGCGCTGTCCCTGGCCCTCACCCTGGCCCTCAATCTCGGCCAGCTGGCCCGCCATCTCTGGGGCTACGCCGCCGGTGCGGCGGTCTATGAACAGGCCCAAAGTCTGGCGGGGGTGGCAGAGGCGGAAGACGTCTCCCCCGGCGATCCCCAGGCCCGGGCCGATTTTCTGGCGGACTGCCTGGAGCAGTCCGTTTTTTCCGCCGGAGAGCCGCCGTCGGTGGAAAACCCGATGGTGACCCTGTGTACCTGCACGGGACATGGGCACAGGACGCGGTGGGTGGTGATGGGGGAGGTGGTCAATGACCGGAAATAACTTGCTTTTCTGCTCCGAACCGCGTTATAATGTTCATATAATGTAAAGAAGAAACAACACAAATCGAGAACAGCGTACTCTACTATTCTGTATCAAAGTGGAGCAGTAACACGAAAATGTTGCTGCTCCATTTTCATGCCCCTTAAATAATTTCCTTGAATCTGCTTGAC
The DNA here is from genome assembly GCA_900550705.1 of uncultured Eubacteriales bacterium. Lineage (GTDB taxonomy): Bacteria > Bacillota > Clostridia > Oscillospirales > Oscillospiraceae > Lawsonibacter. The sequence continues at coordinate 4,944 of URTG01000121.1, forward strand.
TTATATTACGGTTAGTGATACATTTATTACAGTAACCGTAACAAGGAGACTGGACTATGAGAGAGAATGCAAAAAGTGGCGCACTTACAGAAGTGACCTTTTATATTTTACTCTCTCTTTATACACCAAAACACGGATACGCCGTTATGCAGTTTGTTGAAGAAAAAACGGGCGGGCGGCTTTCGTTAGGCGCAGGCACTTTATATGGAGCATTAAACTCTTTGCAGGACAAGAAGTGGATTGAACCTTATGGAGATAGTGAGGGAAGAAAAAAAGAATACCACATTACAGCACAGGGAAAAGAAATTGCAGAGAAAGAGCTTGCAAGACTAAATGAACTTGTAAGCGTTGCAAGTGAAATTATTGGAGGTGCGGTATGAGCAAAAAATGTTATCGCTTTTTTGGCGGATGGCTGAATGCGCAGGAAAAATGGCTAAACAAAATGTCTGAAAAGTGTTATCGACTTGTTCGGACAGGAAAACTGTTATACGAATTTGAAAAATGCAAGCCCGATGAAGTGACCTATTGTGTAGAGTTTATCGGAGAAAAATCAAAAGAGAGTTCAATAGAATCTGCTAACTTTTTGGAGGATATTGGATATAAGGTGTTTTTCAATAATATTAATCTAAAATAT
>URTG01000122.1 GCA_900550705.1 uncultured Eubacteriales bacterium
CAGGGCCTTGATGCGCTCCACGGCCTCCTTGGTGGCCTGGGCGTCGCCAAAGGCGGTGAGGCGGACGTATCCCTCGCCGCTGGGACCGAAGCCCGCGCCGGGGGTGGAGGCCACGTTGGCCTTGTCCAGCACCAGGTCGAAGAAGTCCCAGGAGGGCATTCCGCCGGGGGTCTTCAGCCAGATGTAGGGGGCGTTCACGCCGCCGAAGCACTCCAGACCGGCGGCAGTCAGCTCCTCGCGAATGACCCTGGCGTTGTTCTTGTAGTAGTGGATGGACTCCATCACCTGGGCGTGGCCCTCGGGGGTGTAGATGGCCGCCGCGCCCCGCTGGACCACATAGGGCACGCCGTTGAACTTGGTGGTCTGACGGCGGTTCCACATGGTATTCAGCTTCACACCGCCCCGCTCCAGCTCCATGGGCACCACGGTGTAGGCGCAGCGGTTGCCGGTGAAGCCGGCGGTCTTGGAGAAGGACCGGAACTCAATGGCGCAGGTGCGGGCGCCCTCTACCTCGAAAATGGAGTGGGGGATGCCCTCCTCGCCGATGAAGGCCTCATAGGCGGAGTCATAGAGGATTACGGAGCCGTTCTTGTTGGCGTAGTCCACCCACACCTTCAGCTGCTCCTTGGTGGCCATAGCGCCGGTGGGGTTGTTGGGGAAGCACAGGTAGATGATGTCCACCTTCTCCTTGGGCACCTCGGGAGAGAAGCCGTTGGCCTCCACGCAGGGCATATATACCAGCTTGTTCCAGCGGCCCACCTTCTCATCGAAGTCGCCGGCCCGGCCGGCCATGGCGTTGGTATCTACATACACGGGGTACACGGGGTCGCACACGGCCACCACGTTGTCCACGCCGAAGATGTCGCCAATGTTGCCGCAGTCGCTCTTGGCGCCGTCAGAGACGAAGATCTCCTCAGGCTTCATATCCACGCCCCGGCTCTTGTAATCCCACTGGGCGATGGCCTCCCGCAGGAAGGGGTAGCCCTGCTCCGGGCCGTAGCCGTGGAAGCCCTCATAGGTGCCCTGCTCATCCACGGCCTTGTGCATGGCCTCGACAACGGCGGGGACCAGGGGACGGGTCACGTCGCCGATGGACAGCTTGATGATTTTGGCGTCCGGATGGGCGGCGGTGTAGGCCCCGATGCGGCGGGCCACCTCAGAAAACAGATAGCTGCCGGGCAGCTTCAAAAAATTCTCGTTGATTTTAACCATGGGATCAGCTCCTTAGATACGCAGTTCGTTCCCCGCTATTATCCCACGAAGCCCCTGGGATTGTCAATCCTATTTTCCCCGGAGCCAGCCCTCCAGCTCTCCCAGCAGCTCCATGCTTTTGAATTTCAGCACATAGCCCCCGCCGTCGCCGGTGACCAGGCGGGCCTGGCCGTCGGTAAACAGCCCCGCCGCCCGGGCGGTGTCCACCGTCTCGCTGGCCGCCCCCGTGCACAGAGGCGGGAAGGCCACGCACCACCAGTTGTGCCCCTCCCCCGCCCCGATCACGATCCGCAGGGCCTCATACTCCCCGGCGGGCAGGGCGAAGCCATTGTACGCCTTGGTGGGGAACCAGCAGCGGGTCAGGGTGGCCGTCACCCGGTCTTCGCTGCCCCGGGCATCCACCACCTCCTGTCCCGCGGCGGCCAGGTCGTCCAGATGGTCCGCCAGCGCCGCCCGGGCCTCCGCCCGGCTGGCCCCGGCGGGATAGAGCTGCTCCGCCTCCGCCAGGATACGGTCCCGGACAGCCAGCTTGGTGGCCTGGTCCTCCCCCCCGTCGGAGTTGGCGATGACATGGAGCCGCAGCACCTGATCCGCCAGCGCCCGCTGCTCCCCGTGCAGCCAGGCGGCGCAGGTCAGCGCCGCAAGCACCGCCGCCAGCAGCACCCACTCCCAGGGGCGAATTTTTTGCAGTCTTCTCATAAAAAAACACCGTCCATCCCATTGATAGCAATAGGATAGACGGTGTTTGTGGATTTTAAACCAAATTTTCGCCCCCCAACGGGGGAGAAAATTTATTTATGCCGTCCAGCACAAGAAGGTCTCGGCGTTTTCCTGCTTCAGCTGCTCATAGGCGTCCCGGGCCAGGTCCTCCCGGTCAAACAGGCCGAAGGCGGTGGGACCGGTGCCGCTCATGGTGGCCCCCAGCGCGCCGCAGTGGATGAGCGTGCTCTTGATCCGAGCCACCCGCTCCCCCTGCCGCCGGGGCAGTACGTCCTCGAAGACGTTATACAGCCGCCGGGCCACGCCGACCAGGTCCCCGGCCTCCAGCGCCGCCAGGACCCCGGCGGTGTCCGGCCGGTGGCGGAGGCGCACGCTGTCGAGCTGGGCGAACAGCTCCGGGGTGGAGATGGGAAAGTCGGGCTTGCACACCACCACCCAGCAGGCGGGCAGAGGGGGCAGCGGCGTAAGCACCTCGCCCCGGCCCTCCGCCAGGGCGGTGCCGCCCAGGACGCAGTAGGGCACGTCAGAGCCTACCCTCTCCCCCACCCGGGCCAGCTCCAGGGGGGAAAAGGGCGCGCCGTGGAGCTGGTTCAGCGCCCGGAGCACGGCGGCTCCGTCGCTGCTCCCCCCGGCCATGCCGGCGCAGACGGGGATGTGCTTTTCAATGGCGATGTCCAGCCCCCCGTGGGGCTTGCCCCAGGCAGTCCAGAAGCACCGGGCGGCCACCGCCGCCAGGTTCTTGTCCCCGTTGGGCAGGAACTCCCGGTCTGTGGACACGGTGAGCAGGTCGTCCTGCCGCTGCGTCAGGGTCAGGGTGTCCTTCAGCGTGATGGACTGCATGACCATCCTCATGTCGTGGTAGCCGTCCGGGCGGCGGCCCAGCACGTCCAGGGTCAGGTTCAGTTTTGCCAGCGCTTCGGTCTGCAATGCGGCCGCCTCCTGTTCAGGTCCGGATCTTCCGGGCCTCGAGATAGAATCGTTTGTCGTGGGCCTCGCCCATGGAGAAGGTCTTCCGGGGCAGGACCCCGTCGTGGATCACGGTGGGGAACAGCTCCTCCTTGCCCATGGGGGGCAGAAGGAAGCCGATGGCGTCCGGCCGTCCGGCGGCCAGCCGGGCCACCACGTCGCCGCCGTGGATGTAGTCCACCCGGCTGCCGGGGTGCTCCGCCAGATATTGGTCCAGGAACACCTGGAGGGTGCCCACCGCCAGCTGCTGCCTGGGGTCGGGCACGGTGAGCGTCCCCTGTCCCTGGGCGGAGACATAGCGGAGCGCGTGGCCCGCGCCATCCCCCTCCACGGCGGAGGGATAGGCCGCCTTCAGCGCGGCCAGCAGGTCGCCGGGCTCCACGCCGAAGACCACCCGGTGGATGGGCTCGAACTCCAGGGAGTCGTCGTGCAGATTTACCAGCTCCACCAGGGCATACCGGGCGGGCAGATCGGCCCACTGGTCCGGCGGCGCCAGGCGCTTGGCCCGCTCGTAGCACTCCTTGGCCGTGGCCAGGGAGTGGTTGCCGTCGCCCACGGCGAACAGCAGCACAGGGGCGTCCTCCGTCAGGTGATACTTGGCCCGGAAGCGGGCCGGGTCGGCCAGACGGCACAGGGCCCGGGCCACCTGGTCCTGCTGGGCGTCGTTCAGCGCCCAGCCCCGGATATGGCCCCCCCGCTCCATGAGCTGGAAGTCATAGACGGGCTGCATGGCCCCGGTCTGGGCGGACAGAGGCTCGATCACCGTCTTCTCCGGGTCGTCGGTGAGGAGCATCACATGGGGCAGCTCCACCGGGGCGTTCTTCCGCACCGCAACCCGAGGGGGGATGCGGGAGAGCACCGTGCCCTCCGTGGCCCGGATGGGGGCGGCGGAGCCGGGCTCGTAGTCATACTGCTCCAGATCCACCATGCCCACCAGGCCCCGGCGGACCTTGCCGCAGTCCAGGGTACGCTCCACATAGAACAGGCTGTGGGGATAGGTCCGGAACCGGCCCTCCCGGAGATAGCGGCTCATGGTGTTGTTGATCTCCATGATGTCGGTCTCCACGTTGGGTCCCTCCAGGCAGCTCTCGGGCAGAATCAGCCGCAGGGCCGAGGGGGCGGAGCCCACCCGCTCCTCCACCCGCTGCCAATACTCCGGCTGGGAGGTATACTGGTCGCAGGCCACCACGCTCCACAGCGACAGGTCGCAGCACTGGGGCAGCAGAATATCCGCCGGGCGGAAGGGAAGTTCTTTATACGTCATAATTTTATAAAACCACCTTTGCGGAGTGTGGAGGTAGGAGTTAGGAGTGAGGAGTTATCCGGCATTTTAGCTGGTCCTTCCTGTTCGAGACCCACCCTCATCCGTCGCGGCAAAGCCGTGACGGATGAGGGGGCGTATCGTATCCGAAGCAGAGGCCCAAAGCCTAAGCAACTCCTAACTCCTACCTCCTAACTCCTACCTCATAACTCCTACCTCATAACTTTTCCCGAATGGCCTTCAGCAGATCACCGAACTCCTCATAGGCGGGCAGCTCGGGGTGGTCGGCCTTGATGGCGGCGGTGGACTTGAACAGGAAGCCGGCCTTGCTGGCCTGGATCATGCCCAGGTCGTTGAAGCTGTCACCGGCGGCGATGGTCTCGAAGCCGCAGGACTGCAGGGCCTTCACCGTGGTCAGCTTCGACTGGGGGCAGCGCATCCGGAAGCCGGTGATCTCGCCAGAGGGGGCCACCTCCAGGGTGTTGCAGAACAGAGTGGGCCAGTTCAGCTTCTTCATCAGGGGCTTGGCGAACTGCTCAAAGGTGTCGCTGAGGATGATGACCTGGGTCTCCTCCCGCAGGGCATCCAGGAACTCCCGGGCACCGGGCAGGGGGTCGATGGTGGAGATGACCTGCTGGATCTCCTTCAATCCCAGGCCGTGCTCCTTCAAAACGCCCAGCCGCCAGTTCATCAGCTTGTTGTAATCCGGCTCATCCCGGGTGGTGCGCTTCAGCTCAGGAATCCCGCTGGCCTCTGCAAAGGCGATCCAAATCTCAGGGACCAGCACGCCTTCCATATCCAAACAGACTACGTTCATTTCGAAACACCCTTTCTTGTCTTCGTATTGCGCTGTTTTAGTGTGAAGGTAGATAAAAATAGTGATATCAGGATTTATGAAGTAAAACTTAACTGGTAATTTATTTTCTTACCTATACTTCTTTAAAATCAATTAACAAACCATTTCTCTTGCATATATCTACGAACAATTCGCTTACAACAAAATCTGTAGTACTTTCTTTATCTTTCGCAATAAAAAATTCCTCTTCAATATCTCTTCTAAACTTTATAAATTTTAACACTCTCTCACCATCACTTAATGTACGATATGTTGATGCTTCTTTATCTATTATAGGTATGCTTCGTATGATTTTAGCGGCATACCATTCTAAACTAACGTCTTGACAGACTAATCTACAAGGAAAAAACTTCATTTCTTCTCTCAATAAATTTCCAATTTTTTCAACAAATCGCTTAGAAAACAACAATGCAGATGGACAAAAAATATAATCTGTTTTCTCAATATTTTCCAGTGTATAACCAGTGTCCGCAACAAACTCCAATCTTCTTCTTTTTATTTTTTCTTCATTTCCTATGTCCAATCTAAAAAATGAAAAAATTGCATCATCC
>URTG01000123.1 GCA_900550705.1 uncultured Eubacteriales bacterium
GTCACGGTGGAGCAGGCCTCCCAGAGCATCACCCGCCACAACCAGACCCGCCAGGTCACCATCACCGGTGACACCATCAGCGGCGACAGCACCGCCATCACCCAGTCCATCCAGGAAATTCTGGACCGGTACACCCTGCCCCAGGGCTACACCGCCCAGACCGCCGGCTCCTATGAGGACATGATGGACAGCTTCGGCGACCTGGGCCTGGCCCTGGTGGCTGCCCTGCTGCTGGTGTACTTCGTCCTGGCCGCCCAGTTTGAGTCCTTCGCCATGCCCATCATGGTCATGCTCATCCTGCCCGTGGCCTTCACCGGCGCGCTGTTCGCCCTGCCCCTCACCGGCCGGGATATGTCGATGATTGCCCTGGTGGCCATCATCATGCTGGCCGGCACGGTGGTCAACTCCTCCATCATTCTGGTGGAGTACATCAAGATCCGCCGCGGCATGGGCGAAAGCCGGGAGGACGCCATCCTTCACGCCTGCCCGCTCCGTGTCCGCCCCATTCTGATGACCACCCTCACCACCGTCCTGGCCATGGTCCCCATGGCCCTGGGCATTGGAGACACCAACGAGATGATGTCCGACATGGGCATCACCATGATCTCCGGCATGGTCATTTCCACCATCGTCACCCTGGTGTTCACCCCGGTCTACTACTCGGTCATTGATAACCTGAGCCATATCTTCGACAAGAAGAAAAAAGCCCCCAAGCAGCCCGACCTGCCCGAAGCGGCGGCGGCGAAGTGAACACCGTCCCCCTGTTTTTTACCCCCGCCGCAAAAACTCAACAATTCTTAATAAATTTCCTCGCTTAACCTTCAGAATTGACCGGTATACTGGGGGCAACAAAAGAGAGAGAGGGGGCCGGGCTGTGGAACAGCAGGCGAACCGATTAAAGTATATTTTGGGCGGCACGCTGGTGGTGCTGCTGCTGGGGCTGGCGGCATTTGTCGCCCAGGGGTATTTCAGCGGAGCCTTCTCCTCCGAGGCGCAGTTCCGGGGGTATATGAGCGGCTTCGGCGTGTTTGCTCCGGCGGCGCTGACGGCGATCCAGGCCATCCAGGTCATTCTTCCGGTGATCCCCGGGTGGCTGGGGTGCATGGTGGGCGCGGGGATGTTCGGCGCGGCGGGGGGCTTCTTGTGCAATTACATCGGCATCAGCGCCGGGTCGATCATCTCCTTCGCCCTGGCCCGGTGCTTCGGGGTGGAGCTGGTCCGGCGGATGGTGCCCATGGAGAAGTACCAGACCCTGGTGGACTGGGTGAACCGGCGGAAGAGCTACACCCTGATCCTATTCCTGGCCATTCTGCTGCCCCTGGCCCCGGACGATTTTCTGTGTTGGTTCTCCGGGCTGACGGGGATGTCCACCCGGAAATTTGTCTGGATCATCCTTCTGGGCAAGCCCTGGTGTATCCTGGCGTACAGTCTGGTGTTTGCACACATTTTTTGAGAGAGAGAGAGAGGAATATCTATGCTGGGCTTTTATAACTACACGGTAGTTCTGACCTACCTGGGGATGCTGCTGGGCTTCACCGGCCTGACCTGTGCGGCCGGGGGGCGGCTGCACACCGCCCTGCTGTGTCTGATGGCGGCGGGGGTGTGCGATATGTTCGACGGGAAGATCGCCTCCACCATGCAGCGGACACTGGCGGAGCGGCGGTTCGGAATTCAGATCGACTCCCTCAGCGACCTCATCTGCTTCGGCGTACTTCCGGCGGGGATCGTCTGGTCCATGGCACCGGACCGGACGGTCACCTTTGTGGTGTCTGGGCTGTATGTGCTGGCGGCGCTGATCCGGCTGGCCTGGTTCAATGTGGACGAGGAGGAGCGGCAGAGCCGCTGCGACGGCCCCCGGGAGGTCTATCTGGGTCTCCCCGTGACCACATCGGCCCTGCTGCTGCCCGCCCTGCTGGCGCTGCTCCAGCTGCGGGGCAGGCCCCTGGCCGGGGCGGGCACCGCCCTGCTGGCGGGGATGGGCGTGGCCTTCCTCACCCCCTTCCGGCTGAAAAAGCCCCAGCTGCCCGGCAAGCTGGGTATGCTGCTGTGCGGCTGCGGAACGCTGGTCCTTCTTCTGTTGGGGGTGGAGCTGTGAAGGAAGCCAAAAACACCTCCGGCGCGGTGGGGTTCCTCTATGGCACCGTCCCCGGCCGTCTGCTGCTGAAGGGGCTTCTGGCCACCCGGGCCGACCGGCTGGCGGTGGCCTTTCTCCGCTCTCCAGCGTCCCGCTGGGTGGTGCCCCTCTATGCCCGGCGGCACGGGGTGGACCTGTCCCCGTGGGGGAAGGAGGGCTTCGCCTCCTTCCAGGACTTCTTCCGCCGCACCGGGGGCGAGGCGCTGTTCGACCCCGCCCCGGAGCGGCTCATCAGCCCCTGCGACGGCTGGCTCAGCGCCTACCCCCTCCGGGCGGACAGCAGCTTTGCCATCAAGCAGTCCCATTACCGCCTGGCGGACCTGCTCCAGGACGAGGCCCTGGCCCGGCGGTACGCCGGGGGCGACTGTCTCATTTTCCGCCTGTGCCCCTCGGACTACCACCACTACTGCTATATCGACAGCGGCTACCAGGGGGAAAACCACCCCATCCCCGGTCAGCTCCACAGTGTGCAGCCCATCGCCTGTGAGACCTATCCCGTCTACGTCCTCAACCGCCGGTGCTGGACCCTGCTGGAGACGGAGCACTTCGGCCCCGTGGTCCAGACGGAGATCGGCGCACTGGTGGTGGGCGGGATCTGCAACCCCTGGGAAAACCGATTTTTCCGCAAGGGGGAGGAGAAGGGCTGCTTCGAGCTGTCCGGCTCCACCATTGTTCTGCTGCTGGAGCGGGATAGGGTCCGGCTGCGGCCGGAGCTTCGGCTGCGGCTGACCCAGGGGGAGGTCCGGGTGCGGCAGGGGATGTGGATCGGCTCCCAGTGCCCCGGAGAGGAGGGGACGGCGTGATGCTGAAACAAATCCCCCGCCGGACCATTCTGCTGCCCCTGGCGGCGCTGGTGTGGAACCAGCTCCTCTATCAGGGGGCCTTCCGGCTGGCGGAGCACCGGACGCACTACGACCTGTCCACTCCGCTGGACCGGGTCATTCCCCTGGTGCCCTGGACGCTGATCATTTACTTCGGCTGCTTTCTGTTCTGGGGCCTCCACTACCTGTGGATGGCCGCACGAAACGACGAATCCGCCCGGCGGTTCTACCGGGCGGATTTTCTCTCCAAGGCTGTGTGCTTTGTGATTTTCCTGCTGCTCCCCACCGTCATGCACCGGCCGGAGATCACCGGCACGGGCTTCTGGGCGGCGGGGATGCGGTTTCTCTATTGGATGGACCAGCCCTATAATCTGTTTCCCTCGGTCCACTGCCTGCTCAGCTGGCTGTGCTGGGTCAGCGTCCGGGGGCGGGCGGACATCCCCCGCTGGTATCGCGCCCTGGCCTTCTGGCTGGCGCTGGCGGTGTTCGTCTCCACCCTCACCACCCGGCAGCACGTTCTGGTGGACATCGCCGGGGGCGCTGGGGTGGCGGAGCTGTGCTGGCGGGCCGTCAGGTCCTCAGCTCCCGATACGTCCGCCGGATGATCCACAGGGAGATAAAAACAGTGATCGGCGTGGTCATTGCGGCCATGAACAATAAAAAGAAGTAACCGCCTTAAGCTTCCCGGCCTAACGGTTACTTCTTTTTAGAAAAACTAGGGAGGTTGGCCGTCTGCCAACAGCTCCTATCTGTTCCTAAGTATATCCGGTTTTCGCCGGATTGTCAAGGGTGCAGGGCAAGCACGCGGGGTCTCGGGATGTGAATTCCGGGACCCTGTTTAAATATTGTATAATATGCGGAAGGACGCCCTGCGGGGCGTCCTTCCTTCGCATAATAGAAACTGGATAAGCGCTCATCACACAAAAAGACGGGGATAGTCTGTCCGTCCGTTGACGATGGCATAAATATAAATCACATCATCGACAATTTTGTAGATGGCTACATAGATTTTCGTCAGGACCAGCTTACGAAAGTCGCTGGCGGCCAAAACAGGGTCAGGGTGCGCTTGACCGATCAGAGGATAGGTTCGCAATCGGTCGATTGCGTGTTGTGGGGAAAGATACAACGGGAAATTTAGGAGAATCGCAATTTCACCCCTTACGATTCAGTCGATACCCCGCCCCCCAGACGGTTTCGATGATGGTGGGCTTGGATGGGTCGTCCTCGATCTTGTCGCGGATGCGGCCGATGTGGACGGTGACGGTGGCGCTGTCCCCCACATAGTCATAGCCCCAGATGGTCTCGAACAGCTTTTCCTTGGAAAAGACGATGTCCGGGTGCTCGGCCAGGAATTTCAGCAGCTCGAATTCCCGGTTGGGCATTTTGATCTCCCGGCCGTGCTTCATCACCTTCCAGCTCTGGGGATGGATCTCCAGCCCGGCCACGGGGATGACCTGGTCCTGGTCCCGGCCGCCCCGGGTGAGGCGCTGGTAGCGGCTGAGATGGGCCTTCATCCGGGCCACCAGCTCCGCGGGGTCGAAGGGCTTGGGGATGTAATCGTCCGCCCCCAGGCCCAGGCCGCGGATTTTATCCACCGACTCCGACCGGGCGGTGACCATCAAAATGGGAATGTCGATCCTGTCCCGGACCAGGCGGCACACGTCGTACCCCCCGCAGCCGGGGAGCATCAGGTCCAGCAGGATCAGGTCGTACTGGCCCGTCAGCGCCTGGGTCGCCGCCTCCTGGCCGTTTTCTACCACATAGACCTGGAACCCCTCGATTTCCAGGTAGTCCCGCTCCAGCATGGCGATTTCCAAATCGTCCTCTGCGATGAGAATGTTACGCATTGACTTCCCCTCCTGTTGTCGCGTCCGGCTCCGGGCAGGGCAGGGCGATGGTAAAGACCAGGCCGCCGTCGTTCTCCGCCCGGATGTCGCCGCCGTGGGCCTGGATGATGTGCCGGACGATATACAGTCCCAGGCCGCTGCCCTCGCCGCCCCGGCTGCTGCGGGACTGGTCCCCCCGCCAGAACTGCTCGAACAGGTGGGGGAGCTGGTCCTCCGGCACGCCCCCGCCGTGGTCGGCAAAGCGGATACACTCCCGGTCCCGCTGCCGCCAGACGGTGAGGGTGAGCACCGGCGGGTCCATGCCCCCGTAGCGCAGGGCGTTCTCCTTCAGATTGGTCAGCACCCGGAGAAGCTGCTCCTGGTCGGCCCGCACCCGGTGAGGCCCGGGGGCGCGGTGAAGCTCCACCCGGCCCCCGGCGGCGGCCAGCTCCTCGCCGGTCTCCCGGGCGAAGGCGGCGATAAAATCGCCCAGGTCGGTGTCCGTGGGGAAGATGGGCATCTCCCCCGTCTCTAATTTCGAAAAGTAGAACAGCCGCTGGAGCAGCCGCTCCATGTCGCAGGACTTGCGGTAGGCAATCTCCAGATACTGCTGGCGCTTCTCCGGGGTGTTGGCCACGCCGTCCTTCATGCCCTTGAGATAGCCCTTCACCGAGGTGAGGGGGGTCCGCAGGTCGTGGGAGATTCCGGCGACTAAATCGGTGCGGGCCCGCTGATAGGCGGCGGTTTTCTCCCGCTCGTCCAGCA
>URTG01000124.1 GCA_900550705.1 uncultured Eubacteriales bacterium
GCCTGTGCTATAATAGGGATAAAACCCCCGCCTTCCCCGGCGGGCAGAGAACAGGAGTGAGTGCACCATGACGGATCAGCTGTCCACCTTGCAGCAGTGGATCGACGAGAGCCGGTCCATCGTTTTTTTCGGCGGCGCGGGGGTGAGCACGGAATCGGGCATTCCCGACTTCCGCAGCACCGACGGGCTGTATCACCAGCAGTACGACTACCCGCCGGAGGAGATCCTCAGCCGGACCTTTTTCGACGAGAGGCCGGAGGAATTTTTCCGCTTTTACCGCAGCAAAATGATCTGCGACACCGCCAGGCCCAACGCCGCCCACAAAAAGCTGGCGGAGCTGGAGGCGGCGGGCCGTCTGCGCTCCGTGGTCACCCAGAACATCGACGGGCTGCATCAGATGGCGGGGTCCCAGCGGGTGTGGGAGCTTCACGGCTCCATCCACCGGAACTTCTGTATGCGGTGCGGCCGCCCCTATCCCCTGGCGGCGGTGCGGGACAGCGAAGGGGTGCCCCGGTGCAGCTGCGGGGGCATCATCAAGCCCGACGTGGTGCTCTATGAGGAGTCCTTGGACGACCGGGTCATGGCCGGGGCGGTGCAGGACATTCAGCAGGCCGACCTGCTCATCATCGGCGGCACGTCGCTGGCCGTCTACCCGGCGGCGGGGCTGGTGCGGTATTACCGGGGCAGCCGCCTGGTGCTGATGAACAAGAGCGCCACGTCCTATGACCACTATGCGGACCTGCTGTTCACCGCCCCCATCGGCTCCGTGCTGGGGCAGGTTCAGGTCCATCCATGGGAGGAGAGCGTATGAACAGTATTTTGCATGAACAGCGCAGCAGCTGCATTGCCGCCGCCATTCTCACCATTTTCATGGGCGTTCTGCTGGTGGCCCGGCCGGGAAGCTCGGTGCAGTTTTTGTGTATGCTGCTGGGGGGCACCGTGCTGGTCAGCGGCGTGATTTATATTCTGGGCTGGATCAGCCGCCGGTCGGCGGGGTATCCGGTGTTCTTCCTGCTGCCGGGAATTCTTCTGTGCGCCCTGGGAGGCTGGATGCTCACCCGGCCGGCTCAGCTGGTGATTTTGATCCAATATATCTTCGGTCTCATTCTGCTGCTCCACGGGCTGGTGGACGTGCAGGGGGCGCTGGCCCTGGCGGGGCAGCGGTATGACCGGTGGTGGCTGGACCTGCTGCTGGCGGCGCTCACCGTTCTGCTGGGGGTGGTGATCCTGCTGAACCCCTTCGGCGCCTTCGCCTCCCTGGTGATCCTCATCGGCCTGTCCCTGGTGTTCGACGGGGTCAGCGATCTGTATATCATCTGGCGGCTCTCCCGGCTGTTCCAGTCCGGGGAATAACGGAACTAGAAAATGCAGACTGTCGAAAAAGTCCTTCCGGCCAAAGGATTCGGAAGGAGGGATAGTTTGAAAGGGGACCATCAGGGTCCCCTTTTTCTTAAATCAGCAACATTTTAACGCAGTTAAAATGTTTGCAGCTTGTCGAAAAAGCGGCGAAGCCACTTTTTCGACAAGCTGATGACCTGTCCTTCCTAGTGAGGGACAGGTCATTTTTTGTCTACATCAGCGGCGCGAACACCCGGAGGATGCTGCGGTAGAGCTGAAGCAGGATATTCAGATGCTTGAACTGCCGCAGGGTCACGGGCTGGGACTGGGCCATGGTCTGCTCAAAGTCCCGGCGGATGTCCTGGATACAGGGGGCCTCGCACAGCCACACGCCGTCCTCAAAGTGGAGAAACAGGCTGCGGTAGTCCAGATTCACCGTGCCCACGGTGGCAAAGCGGTCGTCCACCACAAAGTTCTTGGCGTGGAGGAAGCCGGGGGTGTACTCGTAGATCTTCACCCCGGCGTCCAGCAGGGGGGGATAGTGGGCCCGGGTGACCTCGAACACATAGCGCTTGTCGGGGATATGGGGGGTGAGAATGCGGACATCCACCCCGGATTTGGCGGCGTTGCACAGGGCGGTGTTGGTGGCCACGTCGATGATGAGGTAGGGCGTGGTGATATAGATATACCGCCGGGCCTTGGAGATCATATTCAGATAGACCGACTGGCCCACCGCCTCGCGGTCCAGAGGGGTGTCGGTATAGGGCTGGACGTAGCCCGTCCAGGGGCGGACGGGGCAGGGGACCGTGGGGCGGAAGGGGTCAAAATCCTCGGCGGGGCCGGGGGCGTAGTAGTTCCACATACTCAGGAACATCACCGCCATGGACCACACCGCGTCCCCCTCCAGACACAGGGCGGAGTCCTTCCAGTGGCCGAAGCGCTCCCGCACGTTGATATATTCGTCGGCCAGATTGATGCCGCCGGTAAAGCCCACCCGTCCGTCGATGATCATCAGCTTGCGGTGGTCCCGGTTGTTCAGCCGGAGGGTCATCACCGGCAGAAAGCGGTTGAACACCTGGCACTGGATGCCCTTGGCCCGGAGCGTGCTGTCATAGTCCCGGGGCAGGGTGAACATACAGCCCATGTCGTCATACATCACCCGGACCTCCACGCCCTGGGCGGCCTTGCGCTCCAGAACGGCCAGGATGCTGTCCCAGAACAGCCCGGGCTGGATGATGAAGTATTCCAGGAAGATATAGCGCTGGGCCTTCTCCAATTCCTCGAGCATCCGGGGAAAGGCCAGGTCGCCCAGGGGGAAGTAGCTCACCTCGGTGTTGGTGTAGGCCGGGCATTCGGCCACCGTTTCCAGGTAGTGGGCCTGCCCGGCGGCGTCGCCCCCAAGGGAGAGGAGGTCGTCGGCCTTGAAGTCCGGCTGGAGCACACGGCGGGAGGTATCCAGAATACTCTGCATGCGCCGCTGGGTGCGCCGGGGGATGTAGCCGTTGCCCACCAGCAGATAGAACACCCCGCCGAACACCGGGAAAGGCAGCACCACCAGCAGCCAGGCGATCTTATACGCCGGCTCCATCCGGCTGCATAGAATGGCCAGAGCCGCGGTGATGCTGGCCAGGATACAGCACCAGTAGAAGGCCTGGACGTGCTCGGAAAAGCGAAGGACGATGGAGAGCAGAAACGCGATCTGCGCCAGCAGGGCCAGCGCGCCCATCACCGAGCGGTGAAACAGAATGTACAGCAGTTTTTTCAAAATGCGCTCCTTTCACCGGGGAGAGAGTCAGTCCAGCGCGTGCAGGGTGCAGTGAATTTGCCCGTCCTCGATGGTGATAAGCCCGTAGTGGGAGCGGGCGGGGCCGGGGTTCATCAACCACAGGCCGTCCTCCAGCTGGCGGCACAGGGGCTGGTGGGTGTGGCCAAACAGAAGAATGTCCGCCCCCACGGCCCGGGCCTCGGCGATGGCCAGGTCATAGGTGGACTTCACCTGCCACAGGTGGCCGTGGGACAGCAGGACCTTTTTCCCCGCCAGAGTGATCTGCTTCTTGGCGGGGGTGGTGGTCCAGCCGTCGCAGTTGCCGGGGACAATGCAGAAGGGAAGCTGGGGATAGCCGAAGGAGACCTCCTCCGCGTCGGACTCCAGATCCCCCAGGTGAATGACCTGGTCCGGGCGGTGGGTCTCAATGGCGGCAATCATGCCGGAAAGAGCGCGATGGGAGTCGGAAAAAACAAGAATTGTCATAGGAGTCACCTAACCATTCGAAGTGCATATACTGGATTGAACAAACATCGGGAGGGAATGTGATGGACAAAGCAAAACGGCCCAGCCCGGCCCAGGCGCTGAAGGAGCACCGGACGGCCCTGACCCAACTGGCCCGGTCGGGAGAGGCCCGGCAGCTGATGGAGCTGCTGAACCGCCAGGGTGGCGTGCAGCAGGCGGCCCAGGCCGCAGCGGCGGGGGACCCGGCGGCGCTGATGGACATGATGAACCGGCTGATGAGCACCGGCGAGGGGGCCGGACTGGTGGAGAAGCTGAGCAGTCAGGCCAAGCAGGCGGGGCTGGAGTAGCCCTCCGCCGGAGCGGGACGGCAGGGAGAGGGGGGACAGACCATGGCCGAGCTGGAGGACAAACTGAACGCCATCCTGGGCAATCCGGAGGCCATGGGGCAAATCATGTCTCTGGCCCAGTCCCTCACCGGCGGAGCGGGGGGAGGCGCAGAACCGCCGCCGCCCCCTCCATCCCCGGCGGGGGGCAGTGACCTGGCCGCCCTGCTGGGCCAGGCGGACCCCCGGATGCTCCGGGTGGGGATGGAGGTCCTGCAGGCCTACCAGTCCGGCGAGGACAAGAGCATCGCCCTGCTGTCCGCCCTGCGCCCCTTCCTGAAGCCGGAGCACCAGGACCGAATCGACCGGGCGCTCCGCTGGACCCGCATGGCCCGGGTGCTCCGGGCCGCGCTGAACGCCCTGGGAAAGGAGGGGGAGGGGGACGTATAACCGTTATATCCCGGAGGACGCCGCTTATACCCAGGTGGAGCCGCCGCCCCCGCCGCCGCCCAACCCGGGCGGCCCGTCCGCCGGAGGAAGGGCCGGGGGCGGAAACGACCTGCTCTCCACCCTTTTGTCCGGCGGGGGGCTGTCCGCCCTGAAGCGGCGGCTGCGCCTGGACCGGATGGACGCGGGGGAGCTGCTGCTGCTCCTGCTGGTCCTCTACCTGCTGGTGGAGGGGGAGGAGCTGGAGCCGCTGCTGGCGGTGGGCCTTCTGCTGGTCTTCTGCCTGCTGGAGGGGGGAGAAAACACAGCCGGGGACGGTCAGTCGCCGCCCCCGGGGGATTAAGAGGTACTTGTGTGCAGCACCGTGCCCTCCGGCAGGGCGAACTGGGTCTGTGCCGGGCAGGGCTGCTGTAGGTCGGAGACGGTCATGCGGTAGATGAGCTTGCCGTCCTGCTCCTGCTCGGCGGCGGTGAGCAGACCGCTGGCCACCTCCACCCAGTAGCAGGTGCGGATGGCGGGGGAGCCGGACTCCACCTCCACCCGGATGCAGGCCCGGTCGTTTTTCTTCTCATACCCCGCGCTGCGGATCTCCTCCGCCTCGACCTGGAGGACGGACTCATAGGTGGGGATGCGCTGGGCCAGGTCGGCGCTGGCGTCGTCCGGCGGGCAGGTCTTGTATTTTCGGGAACCCTCATACCAGTAATAGGCGGCGTCGGGGCCGATGAGGTCGTGCCGCACCACGGCGGAGGGGAGCTGCTTCCGCACATGGGTCCAGCCCCTGTCCTGCCAGACGTGGACGGTCTGGGCGGCGGAGCCGTCCTCCCCCCAGAAGGTCTCCACCGTCAGCTCCATGGCGCAGCTGTCCGGCCGGGCCAGGGTGGCCACCACGCTCTGCACCGTGTCCGGCGTGACCTCCACGGGCTGAATCCGGTCGGAGGGGGTGACTGCGGCGTGGGTGCCGTCGCTGTCTGACACGCCGTCGCTCCGGTCCGGCAGGGTGACGGAGGGGGTGTTCTGGGCGAAAATGCTCCGGCCAAAGCTCACCCCCATGGCGCAGAGAATGAGCACCGTGACGGCAACTACGATGAGCAGACGCTTTTTCGGTTCCAAGGCGGTCCCTCCCTCTGGTTGGAATGAGTACAGCTTGTCGAAAAAGTGGCTTCGCCGCTTTTTTGCCAAGCTGCAAACATTTTAACTGCG
>URTG01000125.1 GCA_900550705.1 uncultured Eubacteriales bacterium
GGAAAGCGGGAATGCTTTACTCAAAGGTGCCCAGGAACAGGGGCAGGCCGGTCTGAAGATCCACGATACCGTACAGGAAGGGCCGGTCGAACACCAGGCGCACCCCGTCCTCCGGGGGCATGGCGGCGCCGCAGTTCATGTCCACGATGGTGGCGGCGGCGGCCTCGGTGCCCTCTTCATTCACGGCGATCTTAGTGGCCTGGATCACCTGGCTGATGAAGTAGCCCTCTGGGTTGTCCCCCAGGGCGGAGAAGTCGGCAAGGCGGGCGTCGAAGGCACGGTCCAGGCCCATGGCCTTCAGGGCGTCACCCAGCTGGCCGTTCCACTCCTGCTCAAACTTGGGCAGGCCCAGATCGAGGAAGTAGGCATCCTCCGCCCCGGTCACCAGGGCGGCCAGCTGCTCCCCCGTCAGGCCGGACAGCCAGCTGTCCAGGTCGCCGTCGGGCAGCAGGGCGGCAAAGCCCAGGCGGCCGTCGTCATAAGGCAGCACCACGCCCTGCACGCCGTCCCCCTTGATGTAATCAAAGCCGGCGTAGCCATCGTTGAGGAAGTCGATCTTCTGGGACTTGCCGTCGGCGTGGGTAAAGGGGCGCTTGCCCGTGGAGTTGGGATCGAACTTGCTGAGCCAGGTGTTTTTCAGATACAGGGCGTTGATGAGCAGGGCGGCGGAGTCCTTTTCAAAGGGCTCGTCGATGATGGAGGGGATCAGCTTTTTGGTGTTGTCGGACACCCAGCCGTTCACCGCCTTGACGATTCCCTTATCGGACAGGTCTGCCTGGAACACCTGAGCGTCGAAGATGCCCTGACACTTGCCCACGAACTCGTCCTTGATCTGCCCCTCGGGGTCGGTCCAGACGCTGTTGGCGATGTGGCACTGGGTGGAGCCGCCCAGCTGCTGATAGGTCTCTATCAGAGAGCTGCAGGCGCGATTGACAGCGTTGAGATCGCCGCCGAAAAGGGTCTAAAATTGGCTTAAAGTGTCGCTTTGGGCGCCGTTGGCGGCCATGGAAAGGGCCAGCACGGCGGAAAGGGGAGAGATGAGCACCTGTCCGCCCTCCTGGTCCCGCAGCTGCCGCAGCAGGTCCACGCCGAAGCTGCCGATGGCGCCATAGACGGCGCTGTTATCCTGGGAGCGGTCCTGGTCCGTGAGATAGATGGGGGCGGCAGACAGCTGACGCACATCGGCTTTGCTGCTGGAGAGGCCGGGGGCGGCGCAGCCGGCCAGCAGGATGGCGCCGGCCAGCACAATGGTAAGCAGACGATTCATAAGGAGCCTCCTTTTCTATGATAGTGGATGATTCGGCGGAAAAGTTGTGTGGGTTTATTGGCGTTTGATTAATTAGACGCAGGTGGTCTCGATTGGTTCCCTGAGTTGAGAAAATTCTTCCGGAAAACAGTTCCGTCTAAAAAAGAGGGGGGAAGAACGGAAAAACTGTCAATTTCGATTACAAGAAATGCTTGACGGGGATTGACAGCCATGCTATAATTTCAAATTGCGGTGGTAGGGGCTTTGCGCCCTTTTACCCGATGAAATACCCCCCAAAAGGGGCAAGGAGGGGCACCGAATGTTGGAAGACCTGAATCAAGAAAACACAGTCGTAGGAGCCAAGCAGACAAAGCGGGCTCTGAACGACGGCCGGGCAGTAAAAGTACTGCTGGCCGACGACGCAGACCCCCGGGTGACCGAACCCCTGGAGCAGCTGGCCCAGGAAAAGAACGTTCCCGTGGAGCATGTGCCGTCTATGAAGGCGCTGGGCGCACAGTGCGGCATTGCCGTGGGCAGTGCGTCGGCCGCCCAGATTTCCGTTCGGTTTTAACAGAACGGGGAATAAAACTCCCTGATTTTGTTAAAATATATTTCGCCCCCACAGGGGCAGCCTTTGAGAAAGGAGGAACACTATGCCTACTTTTAATCAGCTGGTACGCAAGGGTCGTCAGCAGGTGGCGTTCAAGTCCACTTCTCCCGCCCTTCAGCACGGTCTGAACACCCTGAAGAACAAGAG
The DNA here is from genome assembly GCA_900550705.1 of uncultured Eubacteriales bacterium. GTDB lineage: Bacteria > Bacillota > Clostridia > Oscillospirales > Oscillospiraceae > Lawsonibacter. Next base: position 2,004 of record URTG01000125.1, read on the forward strand.
CACCGATCTGCCCTCTCCCCAGAAGCGAGGTGTCTGCACTGCGGTCCGTACTTCTACTCCTAAGAAGCCGAACTCCGCGCTGCGTAAGATCGCTCGTGTGCGTCTGACCAACGGTATGGAAGTCACCGCTTACATCCCCGGTGTCGGCCACAACCTGCAGGAGCACTCCGTGGTCATGATCCGCGGCGGCCGTGTCAAGGACCTGCCCGGCGTGCGTTACCACATCATCCGCGGCACTCTGGATACCCAGGGCGTCAACGGCCGTATGCAGGCCCGTTCCAAGTACGGCGCCAAGCGTCCCAAGGCCGGCAAGAAGTAATTTTTGAATTACTGCTTGTATCAGCGTAAGCTGAGCATCTGAATTGCATTGTGCGTTTCGCGCAAGGCAAGAACGCCTTGCCGAGCGTTTCCTATATAAGGGGAAATCTCGGACAGGCATTACACATCATGGAACGCCATGATGAGTACCTATGATTTCTATATTATTAAGAAGGAGGGAAGCAAAGTGCCCAGAAGAGGAAATGTACCCAAGCGGGAGGTTCTGCCCGATCCGCTTTACAACTCCGTCCTGGTTACCAAGCTTACCAACAGCATCATGCTGGATGGCAAGAAGGGCGTAGCGCAGAAGGTCGTCTATGGCGCCTTTGAGATCATCAAGGAGAAGACTGGCAAGGAGCCTATGGAGGTTTACACCGAGGCTCTGGAGAACATCATGCCCTCCCTGGAGGTCAAGGCCCGCCGTGTGGGCGGCGCTACCTACCAGGTGCCTATCGAGGTCCGTCCCGAGCGGCGTCAGACCCTGGGTCTGCGCTGGCTGACCACTTATGCCCGCGCCCGTGGTGAGAAGACCATGAAGGAGCGCCTGGCCGGTGAGCTGATGGACGCTGCCAACAACACCGGTTCTGCGGTGAAGAAGCGCGAGGATACCCATAAGATGGCCGAGTCCAACAAGGCCTTCGCGCATTACCGCTGGTAATAAAGGAGACGGAGTATGCCTAGAAAAGTTTCTTTGGAGAATACCCGTAACATCGGTATCATGGCCCACATCGACGCGGGCAAGACCACCACGACCGAGCGTATTCTCTACTATACCGGCGTCAACTACAAGATCGGTGAGACCCATGAGGGTACCGCCACCATGGACTGGATGGCCCAGGAGCAGGAGCGTGGTATCACCATCACCTCCGCCGCTACCACCTGTTATTGGCAGGGCACCAAGAACCAGTTCCCCCAGACCCGTATCAACATCATTGATACTCCGGGCCACGTTGACTTCACCGTCGAGGTGGAGCGCTCTCTGCGCGTTCTGGACGGCTCCGTGACCGTCATGTGCGCCAAGGGCGGCGTCGAGCCCCAGTCTGAGACTGTTTGGCGTCAGGCCGACCACTACAAGGTCCCCCGCATGATCTATGTCAACAAGATGGACATCATGGGCGCTGACTTCTTCAACGTCCTGAACATGATCCACGACCGGCTGAAGTGTAATGCCGTGCCCATCCAGCTGCCCATCGGCTCTGAGGAGACCTTCAAGGGTATCATCGACCTGGTGGAGATGGATTCCGACATCTACTACGACGAGCTGGGCAAGGATATGCGCGTGGAGCCCATCCCCGAGGATATGATGGAGCTGGCTCAGGAGTACCGCAGCAAGCTGCTGGACGCCTGCGCCGACATCGATGAGGAGATCATGATGCTGGTCCTGGAGGAGCAGCCCGTGCCTCAGGATATGATCCGCCGCGCTCTGCGTAAGGGTACCATCGACAACCTGCTGGTTCCTGTCACCTGCGGTACCTCTTACAAGAACAAGGGTGTTCAGAAGCTGCTGGACGCCATCGTGGATTATATGCCCTCTCCCACCGACATTCCCGCCATCAAGGGCGTGAACCCCGACACCGAGGAGGAGGATGAGCGTCCCGCTTCCGACGAGGCTCCCTTCTCCGCCCTGGCCTTCAAGATCGCTACCGATCCCTTTGTCGGCCGTCTGTCCTTCGTTCGTGTGTACTCCGGCGTGCTGAACACCGGTACCACCGTTCTGAACTCCACCAAGCAGCAGAAGGAGCGCATTGGCCGTATCCTGCAGATGCACGCCAACCACCGCGAAGACATCGAGTGCTGCTACTCCGGCGATATTTGCGCTGTTATCGGCCTGAAGAACTCCACCACCGGCGACACCCTGTGTGATGAGAAGCATCCCATCATCCTGGAGTCCATGGAGTTCCCCGAGCCCGTTATCCGCGTTGCTATCGAGCCTAAGACCAAGGCCGGCCAGGAGAAGATGGGCATCGCCCTGATGAAGCTGGCTGAGGAGGACCCCACCTTCAAGACCTACACCGACGAGGAGACTGGTCAGACCATCATCGCCGGCATGGGCGAGCTCCATCTGGAGATCATCGTGGACCGTCTGCTCCGCGAGTACAAGGTGGAGGCCAACGTGGGCGCGCCTCAGGTCGCCTACAAGGAGACCATCAAGAAGACCGTCGAGCAGGACACCAAGTATGCCCGTCAGTCCGGCGGTAAGGGCCAGTACGGTCACGTCAAGATCCGTGTGGAGCCCAACGAGTCCGGCAAGGGCTACGAGTTCGTCAACGCCATCGTGGGCGGTGCCATCCCCAAGGAGTATATCCCTGCGGTGGACGCCGGTATCCAGGGTGCCATGCAGGCCGGTGTTCTGGCCGGCTACCCCGTGGTTGACGTGAAGGTCACCCTGTATGATGGATCTTATCACGAGGTCGACTCCTCTGAGATGGCCTTTAAGATCGCCGGCTCCATGGCCTTCAAGGAGGCCTGCCGCAAGGCGAATCCCATCCTGCTGGAGCCCATCATGAAGGTGGACGTCATCGCTCCCGACGACTATCTGGGCACCGTCATCGGCGACCTGAACAGCCGCCGTGGCCAGATCCAAGGTCAGGAGAGCCGTCCCGGCGCCACCCAGATCGACGCTCTGGTGCCTCTGGCCAACATGTTTGGCTATGCGACCGACCTGCGTTCCAGCACCCAGGGCCGCGGCCAGTACTCCATGGAGCCCCACAGCTATGTGGAGATCCCCAAGAGCATCGCCGACAAGATCATTGCCGAGCGCGGCCGCAACCAGGACTAATTATTCCTGCGTGTTCCGGAAAATTGGGGTTGCATTTATAGAGAGAATCGGATAAAATGTTCTTGATATAGGTGCAGCCCCCATAAACCATATATTTGCATCACAAGGAGGAAATTCCAATGGCTAAGGCAAAATTCGAGCGCACTAAGCCCCATGTTAACATCGGTACCATTGGTCACGTCGACCACGGCAAGACCACTCTGACCGCTGCTATCACCAAGTATCTGGCTCTGAAGGGTCAGGCTGAGTACGAGGACTACTCCAGCATCGACAAGGCTCCCGAGGAGCGCGAGCGTGGTATCACCATCAACACCGCCCACGTTGAGTATGAGACCGACAAGCGTCACTATGCTCACGTCGACTGCCCGGGCCACGCCGACTATATCAAGAACATGATCACCGGCGCTGCTCAGATGGACGGCGCTATCCTGGTTAT
>URTG01000126.1 GCA_900550705.1 uncultured Eubacteriales bacterium
GTTGGAAAGGGGACCATCAGGGTCCCCTTTCCTTGAAATCAACAACATTTTAACGCAGTTAAAATGTTTGCAGCTTGTGGAAAAAAGCGGCGAAGCCACTTTTTCCACAAGCTGAACAGTCAAACTTCGGCGCGAAAAAAATCCGGGGACTGTGCAACTTTTCTCTCCGCCGCGCCGTCTATTCCATAGAACAAGGGGTGACAGGACCATGAGAGCCGCAGAGATGCGGAAGGCGGTGGAGCAGGAAATTCTGACCCGGTATCCCGCGCTCTATCGTCTGGCCTATACCTATACGAAGAATCCGGACGATGCCATGGATGTGGTCCAGGACAGCGTCTGCAAGGCTATGGTCCAGGCGGACCAGGTCCGGGACCCGGCCCGTATTTTCAGCTGGCTGTGCCGGATTGTGGTGAACACCGCCCTGGACCAGCTGCGAAGCCGGAAAAACACCGTCTTTCTCGAGGACCTGCCGGACCCGGGCCGGGAGGACCGCTATGAGGACCCCGACCTGCTGGCCGCCCTGGACAGTCTGGAGTCCCGGGAGCGCACCGTGGTCGTCCTCCGGTTCTTCCAGGACATGAAATTGCAGGACATCGCCCGGGTGCTGGGTCTGAAGGAAAACACCGTCAAAAGCATTTTATACCGCAGCCTGAAAAAGCTGCGGGTGCCGCTTTCCGAAGGAGAGGAATCGTAACATGAACGACCGCAAGCTGACACAGTGGAAACAGGAATACGACGCCATCCCCATCCCCCCGGAGCTGGAGGGCCGGGTGCGGGAGGCCGTCCGCCGGGGCAAGGCCCGCCGCCTCTCCCCGGTCCGTTGGCTGCGCCGGGTGGGGACGACGGCGGCCGCCGCCATGGTCTGCCTGGTGGCCCTGGCCAACGTGGGACCCGGGGTGTCCTATGCCATGGAGCAGGTGCCCGTTCTGGGCAGCCTGGTCCGGGTGGTCACCTTCCGCACCTTCCAGGACCAGAAGGACGGCGCCTCCGCCAAAGTGGAGGTCCCCCAGGTCCAGGACGGCGGCTCCGCCCTGAACGACGCCATTCAGTCCTACACCGACCAGGTCATCGCCATGTATCAGCGCGACGCCGCCCAGACCGCCGGGCCGGACGGGGCCCACTACGCCCTGGACCTGAGCTACACGGTGGTGACCGACAACGACAAGCTTTTCGCCCTCCGCTTTGACCAGACCATCGTGATGGCCAGCGGGGCGCAGACGGTGAAAATCTATAATGTAGACAAGCAGACCGGGTCCATTCTCTCCCTCAGCGACCTGTTCCAGCCGGACAGCGACTGGCAGACCGTCCTCCTCCAGGAGGTCCGGCGTCAGATGCGGGAGCGGATGGCCCAGGACCCGGAGGCCACCTACTGGGTGGACCAGAGCATCGCGGCTTGGAATCTGTCCGCCCTCCCGGAGGAGCTGGCCTTCTACTTCAACGACCAGGGCCAGCTGGTCCTGGTGTTCAACGAGGGCGACGCCGGCCCCATGAGCCTGGGCGTGGTGGAGTTCACCATCCCAGACGAGGCGGTCTCCGCCATCGCCCGGCCCGGCTTCTGGAGCTGACTCACTTCCGGCGGGGATTGTTCGGGAACCGGTCCCGCTCCCCTAAACTCTTTTCTGCGGAGACAGCACGCCTGTCTCCGCTTTTTATTGCTCCCGCTCACTCCGCGCAATCAGCCGGAGCTTCTCCGCCCGGGGCAGCTTTTTAATCTGCCGCTCCCGGCGGAGGGCGGCGGACTTGTCCGGCTGTGGCTCCTGATACACCAGCGCCAGCGGCCCCCGGCCCCGGGTGTATTTGGCCCCCCTCCCCGCCCGGTGGGCGGCCAGCCGCCGGGGCACGTTGTCGGTGACGCCGGTGTACAGCGTGCCGTCGCCGCAGCGCAGAATGTAGACAAACCAGCCCACGCTTCCCGCCTCCTCCCCGTTTTTTCCGCTCCATGATAGCACGCTCCCGCCGGGGGAGGCAAGGCCGCAGGACAAAAAATCGCAGAAAGTGTGCCGATTGTGTTGCCTAACCCGGCGACCCGTGGTAGAATATTATGATATTACATCGGCCTGCGGGCCGATTTCAAAGGAGCCTATCGAAAAACATGGACGAGAAAAAGGTTATGCTTTCCGGCATTCAGCCCAGCGGCGATTTGACCCTGGGTTCCTACCTGGGTGCCATTAAGAACTGGGTCGAGCGGACCGACGAGTTCGATAATTACTACTTTATGGCCGATATGCACTCCATCACCGCGCGGCAGGAGCCGGCCAAGCTCCGCCGCCGCACCCTGGAGCAGCTGGCCCAATATATCGCCTGCGGCCTGGACCCGGAGAAGAACACCCTGTTCATCCAGTCTCACGTCCCCGCTCACGCCGAGCTGGGCTGGGTGCTGAACTGCTACACCATGTTCGGCGAGCTGTCCCGCATGACCCAGTTCAAGGACAAGTCCGCCAAGAACGCCGACAACATCAACGGCGGCCTGTTCACCTACCCCGCCCTGATGGCGGCGGACATTCTGCTCTATCAGCCCGACCTGGTGCCCGTGGGCAACGACCAGAAGCAGCACGTGGAGCTCACCCGGGACATCGCCGCCCGCTTCAACCACATCTACGGCGACGTGTTCAAGGTCCCCGAGCCCTATATCCCCAAGGTGGGTGCCCGGGTGATGAGCCTCAGCGACCCCAGCAGCAAAATGTCCAAGTCGGACAAGGACCCCAACGGCTCCGTCTACCTGATGGAGAAGCCGGAGGACATCCTGCGGAAGTTCAAGCGCGCCGTCACCGACAGCGACACGGAGAACTGCGTCCGCTTCGACCCTGAAAACAAGCCCGGCGTGGCCAACCTCATGTCCATCTACTCCGCCGTCACCGGCAAGGGCTATGAGGAGATCGAGGCCGAGTTTGCCGGCAAGGGCTACGGCGCCTTCAAGCCCGCCGTGGGCGACGCGGTGGTAGAGACCCTGCGCCCCATCCGGGAGGAGGCCACCCGGATTCTGGCGGACAAGGCCTATCTGGAGTCGGTGTACAAGGCCGGCGCGGAGAAGGCCGCCTACGTCGCCAACAAGACGCTGCGTAAGGTTTACAAGAAAATCGGCTTCGTAGCTCGATAAATATGAGGTAAAGAGGAACGGATATGCCCATTCAACTTCCCGCTGTGGGCACGGTGGCGGCGGCCCTGCTGGCCGCGGCCATTGTGGCCCTGATCTCCACGCCGGTGGTCCGGACGCTGGCCTTTCGCGTCGGCGCGGTGGACGTCCCCAAGGACGCCCGGCGTATGCACGACCACCCCATCCCCCGGATGGGCGGCCTTGCCATTTTCTTCGGCTTCATCCTCAGCGTGCTGCTCTTTCTGCCGCTGACGGAGCAGCTCCGGGGGATGCTGCTGGGCGCGGTGGTCATTGTCATTCTCGGTATCTTCGATGATATTTACGCCCTGCCCGCCAAGCCCAAGTTCCTGGTCCAGATCCTGGCCGCCCTCCTGGCCGTTCTGGCGGGCAACCGGATCTTTTTCCTGTCTAATATCAACGTATTCAGCTCTGACCCCTACTGGTATCTGGGTTGGCTGTCCATCCCCGTTTCGGTGTTCTGGATCGTGGGCATCACCAACGCGGTGAATCTGATCGACGGGCTGGACGGGCTGGCCTGCGGCGTGTCCACCATCAGCTCCATGACCATGCTGGTCATTGCCCTGATGGTGTCCGAGCCCGACGTGGCGGTGCTCATGGCCGCTCTGGCCGGGGCCTGCCTGGGCTTTCTGCCCTATAACCTGAACCCCGCCCGCATTTTCATGGGGGACACGGGGTCCACCTTCCTGGGCTTTATTCTGGCGGTGGTGTCCATTCAGGGGCTGTTCAAATTCTACACCATCATCTCCTTCGCCGTGCCCTTCCTCATGCTGGGTCTGCCGATTTTCGACACGACCTTTGCCATTCTCCGCCGCCTGGCCAAGGGCCAGTCCCCCATGACCCCCGACCGGGGGCACATTCACCACCGGCTCATCGACATGGGCTTTTCCCAGAAGCAGGCGGTGGCGGTGCTCTATCTCATCAGCGCCATTCTGGGCCTGTCCGCCGTGGTGCTCACCACCAGCGGCGTGCTGAAGGCCATGCTGTTCCTGCTGGCCCTGTGCATTGCCGGCGGCATGGCGGCCAAGCTGTATCTGGACCGCAGCGTCGGCCACCCCGGGGACAGCGGCCGCAAGACCCAGGAGCCAAACCACACCCAGATCTCCGGCAACGACAACTTTTTCGGTGAGGAGGATATGTCCGAAAAATGAAGCGCTATCAAGTAATGACCATCTTCGGCACCCGGCCGGAGGCCATTAAAATGGCCCCCCTGGCCCTGGAGCTGGCCCGCCGCCCCGGGCTGGAGGCGGTGTGCTGCGTCACCGCCCAGCACCGGGAGATGCTGGACTCCGTGCTGAGCATTTTCCAGCTCAAGCCCGACTACGACCTGAATATCATGGAGCCCCGGCAGACCCTGTCCACCATCACCTCCAAGTGCCTGCTGGGCATGGACAAGGTTCTGGAGGAGGCCAGGCCCGACCTGGTCCTGGTCCACGGAGACACCTCCACCACCTTCGCCGGCGCTCTGGCCGCCTTCTACCACCAGACCCCTGTGGGCCATGTAGAGGCCGGTCTGCGGACCTATGACAAGTGGTCCCCCTTCCCGGAGGAGATGAACCGGAAGATGGTGGGCTCTCTGGCCGACCTGCACTTCTGCCCCACCGTGGCCAACCGGGACAATCTGGCCCGGGAGAACATCAAAGCCAACGTGTTTTTAACGGGCAACACCGTCATCGATGCCCTTCAGACCACTGTGGTGCCCGACTTCACCTTTGCCGAGGACGTGCTCAACACCCTGGACTACGCCCACCGCAAGGTGATTCTGGTCACCTGCCACCGGCGGGAGAACTACGGTCAGCCCATGACCAACATTATGACCGCCCTGCGGGACGTGGCCGACCGGCACCCGGACGTGGAGCTGGTCTACCCCGTCCACCTGTCCCCCGTGGTGCAGGAGGCGGCCCACAAGCATCTGGACGGCCACCCCCGCATCCACCTCATCGCCCCCCTGGCGGTGGACGAGATGCACAATCTCATGGCCCGGTGCTACCTGGTCATGACCGACTCCGGCGGTTTGCAGGAGGAGGCCCCCGCCCTGGGCAAGCCTGTGCTTGTCCTGCGGAGAGAGACCGAGCGGCCCGAGGCCGTGCAGGCCGGCACCGTGAAGCTGGCCGGCGTGGAGCACGACGACATCGTATCTCTGGCCGACGCTCTCATCACCGACCCCGCCGCCTATGCCGCCATGGCCCACGCCGTCAACCCCTACGGGGACGGACAGGCCTGCCGCCGCATTGCCGACGCCATCGAGTGGCACTTCGGTCTGCGGGCCGAGCCGCCCGCGCCCTTCGGCCTGTAAGTACTCATCAGGCTGTCGAAAAAGTCCTTCCAGCCAGAGGATTCGGAGGGAAGGATAGTTGGAAAGGGAACCGTCAGGGTTCCCTTTCCTTGAAATCAATAACATTTTAACGCAGTTA
>URTG01000127.1 GCA_900550705.1 uncultured Eubacteriales bacterium
CCCCGCCGGGGGGAAGGGGGCACGGAAAAGCCGTGGCGGATGGGGGCGCGTGGCGTGCCCTGAGCCCTTGCGCCAGAAGGATTTCTTCCAAATTTATCCGTAGGGGCGGCCTGTGGCCGCCCGCGATGATTGGCGCACCCCCGAACGGGCGGCCGCAGGCCGCCCCTACAAAATTTTCTGGCAGCGTGCCTGTATGCGCTGCCCCCCCTCACAGCACATCCCGATAATACAGCCCCCGGGTATGTGCGGAGGGCTGATACCGGCCTGTGCCGCGGTAGCGGTCCAGGACCTGGACGCACTCGGCGGGGGTCTCGGTGGTGAAGGACAGGCGGACGGCCCACAGGCCCAGGCGGGCGTAGTCGGCGGCCTTGTCGGCCAGGAACAGGGTCTTGGCGTTCAGAATTTCATTCCGGCAGCCCCAGGCCTTGACCACGGGGAAGCGCTCGCCCCGGCGGTCGGTGAGGAGGTTTGGCTCCTGGCAGGTGTGCTGGCCGGAGTGGTTGTGAATGATGCAGTTCTCGGTAATCATCAGGGGCAGGCGGCCGTAGGCGACAAGCTCGGTGGGCACCGCCTTGGACAGATCCCGGACCTGGGGCAGCTTCAGCTCGAAGGAGGCGGTGAGCGAGGTAAAGCCCAGCCGCTTCAGCTCCTTCATGGTCTGGGAGTTGTACACCCCCAGGCCGAAGTCGCCCCGCAGGCGGAAGCCCAGCTCTCTGGCCGTCCGGGCGGGGCCCAGAGTACCGGCCAGGGCCTCCTCCACGCCCAGGGACTGCATGGCCTTCAGCTCGTCCTCCAGCACGCCGAGCTCCCCGTCGCTGCAAATGCGGGGCAGCAGGGCGGCCACAGGGACCCCGGCGGCGAAGCAGGCCCGCACCGTCTCCGGGTGAGCCTTGGCCTGGTCGCAGGGGAGATAGAGCAGGGCTGGCTGGCGCTCCAGCAGCTCCGGGGTGACCTGCTCCGCCCTGCGGACGGCCACCGTCAGCACCGGGGGCTGCTTGGGGTTTTCATACCGGACGCCGGTGTGGAACTCCTCCTGCCGCCGCTGGGGCGGGACGACGCGCGCCTGGCTCAGGGCGTCCAGCGTCTTCCGCCGCAGCTCGTTCAGGGCGGACAGGGGCAGGGACAGGCCCTCGTCCACCCGGGCGGTGACCTTTTCACAGGCGAAGGGGGTGCCGCCGGTGCGGCTCAGCTGGCCCTCCACCTTCTCGGCGGTCAGGGGCACATTCCGGGCAGGCTCCGCCGTGGGGCCCTCCAGCCGGACGGTGTGGCCCTCCCGGTCCTGCGCGGCGATCTGGGCGGGGCGGTCCTTTTCGATGAGGGCGAAGAACCGCACCGGCTCCTTCCGGTTCTCGCCGTTTTCATAGGTGGCCCGGGCCTGGGCGAACAGCTCCCGGGGTTCCTTCTCGTCCTGGCGGGTGCCGAACATCTCCGGTCCCTTTTTGCCCTGAAAGTACCCGTCGGTAAACCCCTGGCGGGAGAAGGCCTGCTCCAGGATCTGAATCTCCTCGCCGGTGGGTTCCCGGCCCTCCCGCAGGGCCTTGGCGTAGATGCCGGTGATGATGGCCACATACTCCGGCCGCTTCATCCGGCCCTCCAGCTTCAGGCAGGCCACGCCCATGTCCTCCAGCTCCCGCAGGTGCCCGGCCATGGACAGGTCCTTCAGGGACAGGGGGTAGGAATCCGCCCGGCCGTTCCACCCGTATTTCAGGCGGCAGGGCTGGGCGCACAGCCCCCGGTTCCCGCTCCGCCCCCCGATGACCGAGGAGAAAAAGCACTGGCCGGACCAGCACATACACAGGGCGCCGTGGCCGAAGACCTCAATCTCGATGGGGGAGTGCTGGCAGATGTAGGCGGTCTCCTCCCGGCTGACCTCCCGGCCCAGCACCACCCGGGTCATGCCCAGGTCGGCGCACTGCTTCACCCCGTCCAGGGAGTGGACGGTCATCTGGGTGGACCCGTGGGCGGGCAGGTCGGGCACCGTCTGCCGCAGCATCCGCAGCACCCCCAGGTCCTGGACGATCACCCCGTCGACGCCGATCCGGCTGGCGTGGGCGGCCACCTGGGCCGCCTGGAGCAGCTCCCGGTCGGTGAGCAGGGTGTTCAGGGTGAGATAGACCTTCGTACCCCGAAGGTGGCAGTAAGAAACCGCCGCTGCCGCGTCTTCCTCCGAAAAGTTTTTCGCGTTGCGGCGGGCGTTAAAATCTCCGTATCCAAAGTATACGGCGTTGGCCCCGTTCTGCACGGCGGCCGTCACCGACTCCATGGAGCCGGCAGGGGACAGTAGCTCCATCACGGGCGTAACCTCCTCAAAATGAAACGGGCAGCGCACAGGCGGCGGAGCCGGCTCCCCGCTCCCCGCCTGTGGACTGCGCGTGGTCGTTCAAAATACGGCTTACTTGTGATTTTGCAGACGGAAAATCTCCCGCTTGGACTCAGACAGCTCGTTTTTCAGGCGGTTGACCTCCTCGGAGTTCTCCTTGATCTGGCGGCGGAGGTTTTCAGAGGTCTCCTGCTCCTTGAAGTACTGGTCGGCGATGTTCATGGCGGCCAGCACGGCGGCGTCGGCCTGAGACAGGCGGCCGTTCATAATTTCACCCAGCTGCCGGTCCACGTGCTCGGCGCACTTGCGGATATAGGCCTCGTCCTCCACGGCGACCATGGTATACTCCCGGCCCGCGATGGTAACAACGGTTTTATTTTTCATGGTAACTCCTCCCATTTTCCCCCGCTCCGGCGCTCTGCGGCCCATTTCCGCCCCGGATCGGGGTTCTCTCTGTCGCGGAAGGCGTGATCCTCCAGCTTTCTTTCCCATTATAACACACAGGGACCTATTTGAAAAACAAATAATCCGTAAATTTTCGTTTTTCCCCATCCAGCATTTCCCCGTTTGACGCACCGCGGATTTTGGGGTAAAATGGGGGGACAACACGAAGGGAGGGGAAGGGAATGGCTCAGCTTTTGCTGCCCGGGGAGATCGTGGCCCTGTCCGGCCAGGCGGCGGACCGGCTGCTGCGGCTGGACAGCGGCGACGCGGCGCTGCTGTATCTGCACCTGCTGCGGCACGGAGATTTGCGGGGCGTGACCTGGCCGGAGCCACGGCTGCGTCCGGCGCTGGAGGCCCTGCGGGCGCAGGGCATGGCCCCGGCGGAGGCCCCCCTCCCCGACCCGGAGCCCCGGGAGGTCCCCCCGCCGGAGTACAGCAGCGAGGACCTGGTCACCGCCCTGTCCGACCAGGCCTCCCCCTTCTCCGCCCTGTGCGACGAGGTGGAGCGCCGCCTGAACAAGCAGAAGCTCAGCCCCAACGAGCTGAAGCAGCTGCTCACCCTCTACGACCATCTGAATCTCCCCGCCGAGGTCATTCTCATGCTGGTGGGCTGGTGCTCCGACGAGATGGCCCGGAAGTATAGAAGCGGCAAGCGCCCCAGTATGTCCTACATCAGCCGCCAGGGCTTCGCCTGGGCCCGCCGGGGAATCGACACCATGGAGCGGGCGGAGGAGTACCTCCAGCGCCTGGCCCGTCTGCACTCCCGGGAGGAGGAGGTCCTCCGTCTGCTGGACATCCCGCCCCGGCCCCTGGTGGAGCGGGAAAAGAGCTACATCGCCGCCTGGGACGAGATGGGCTTCGACGACGAAACCCTCCGCATGGCCTACGAGAAGACCGTGCTGAAAAAGCAGTCCATGGACTGGAGCTACATGAACGGCATCCTCCGCCGCTGGCACGGGAAGGGGCTGCACTCCGCCCAGGCCGTCCGGGCCGGCGACCACGACCCCCGCCCCGTCCGTGCCGGCGGCCCCGCCCCCCAGCGCCCCGCGCCCCCGGAGGAGGACCGCCGTGCCCGGGAGGATATGGAGCGGATGCGCCGCTTGATGGAACAGATGAAGCAGGAAGGAGAGCCGTAACATGGCCTATGACGCAAACGTGCTCCACCGGGCGGTGGAGCGGCTGGAGGCCCAGCGCCGGGCCCGCACCGACCGGGCGGAGCGCCTCCGGGCCGAGGTCTACGCCAAGGAGCCCAAGCTGGCCAGGCTGGACCGGGAGATGCAGGGCACCATGTCTCAGCTGGTGGCCGCCGCCCTGCGGAAGGGGGAGGACCCCGCCCAGGCCGTCCGGTCCATCCGGGCCCACAACCTGGACCTTCAGCGCCAGCGAGAGGTCCTGCTGGGCGCCCAGGGTCTGCCCGGCGACGCCCTGGACGACAAGCCCGCCTGTCCCCTGTGCCGCGACACCGGCTGGCAGGGGGCCAAAATGTGCCGCTGTCTCCGGGACCTGTGCACCCAGGAGCAGATTAAAGAACTCTCCAAGCTGCTGGACCTGGGGGAGCAGTCCTTCGACGCCTTCCGCCTGGACTACTACAGCCAGACCCCCTGGCCCAGCATGGGCACGTCCCCCCGGGCCAACATGGAGCTGGTGTATGAGGTCTGCCTGAACTACGCCGAAAAATTCGGGCGGTTCTACTTCAAAAACCTGTTTCTCTCCGGCGCGCCCGGCCTGGGCAAGACCTTTCTGTCCGCCTGCATCGCCCGGACGGTGTCGGAGCACGGCTTCTCCGTGGTATATGACACGGCGGGCAACGTCTTCGCCCAGTTCGAGGCCCGCAAGTTCCAGCGGGACGGCGACAACGCCCGGGAGGCCCGAGACGAGACCCGCCGCTATCTCAACTGCGACCTGCTCATTCTGGACGACCTGGGCAGCGAGCTCACCACCCAGTTCACCCAGTCGGCCCTGTATGAGCTGGTGAACACCCGCCTGGTGGCGGGGCGGTGCACCGTCATCTCCTCCAATCTGTCCATGGACGAGGCCGCCCGGCGCTATTCTCCCCAGATCGCCTCCCGCCTGGCGGGGGAGTACCACGTCCTCCACTTCTTCGGTGACGACATCCGGCTGCTGAAGAAACAGCGCATGTGAGCATAAAATGATCCCCGGCCGAATGGCCGGGGATTCGTTTACCGCACGGGAAGGGGGCACACGGGGTAATAGGTGTGGACGGGCTCCTCCCCCCGGAGCATCCGCAGGGCGCCCAGGGCCAGGGCCTCCATCTCGTTCTCCCCGGGCAGGATCACGATGCGGCACAGGTCGTGGAGATACCCCACCACCATGTCAGTGAGCATTTTGGAGTGGGCCAGGCCGCCGGTGAGGATGATGCGGTCGGCTTTTCGGGCAGCCTGACGGATGGCGGGTACCTGAAAGGAGGAATATGTGCTTTTGTCGTAGATGAGGTACGTTTCGGCTGCTTCTTTGATTCCATCCATCAGTTCATTCATCCAGGGATCTTCATTAATTTTGCGGTTCAGCTCGTTATAGGTTTTCCAGGTTCCAACCGGGTGTTCGGCGGCGATATAGCGGGTGAAAATAGTCTGATTTTTTTGATGCTTTTCCAGAAGTTTCAGGATATTTGCCTTTGTGTGCGCTACAGTCTCACACGCCCATGGAT
>URTG01000128.1 GCA_900550705.1 uncultured Eubacteriales bacterium
GCCTTCCCCCTTCCAGGGGGCCGATTCCCCCTATCAGGGGGAAATGTCGCGCAGCGACAAAAGGGGTAGGGAAGGTGCCCCCGCAGGGGGCGGATGAGGGTGACCCCGTACAAGAGGCTTCAACCAAAGGATTCCCTAACTCCTAACTCATCCCTCCTAACTCCTCACTTCACACTCAAAAAGAGGTGCCGCTATGACGCCAATGGAAAAGCTCCCTGCGCGGCAGGGGGCGGTGCAATTTAAGTATACTGCCCGTAATATAGAAGGGAATACAATACGCGGCGTTATGAAAGCCGCCGACCGGGACGCCCTCTACGGCCGTCTGCTGGAGCAGGGGCTGTATCTGATGTCGGCCAAGGAGCAGGGCCGGAACAAGAAGCTGGCGCCCATCAAGAGCAAGGCCCTGGGGGAGTTCTGCCGCCAGCTGGCCAATCTGCTGGGGGCCGGTGTGAGTCTGGCCCCCGCCCTGGAGATCATCGCCCGGGAGGACGGGCTGACGCCCAATCTGCGGCGGGTCTACGGACAGGTGCTGATGGAGGTCCGGAACGGGGCCAGCCTGTCGGAGGCGCTGGAGCAGCAGGGGGTCTTTCCGGAGCTGATGCTGGGCATGGTGCGCTCCGGCGAGGGCACCGGCTGTCTGGACAAGATCTCCGAGCGGCTGGCCATCCACTTTGAAAAGCGCTACCAGATGGAGCAGCAGGTGAAATCCGCCATGACCTACCCCATCATCCTGGGCGTGCTGGCCGTGGCGGTGGTGATCATCATCGTGACCTTTGTGCTGCCCCAGTTTGAGGATATGTTTGCCGCCATGGACGAGCTGCCCGGGGTGACCCGGATGCTGATGGCCGCCTCTGACTTTCTGGTCCACCAGTGGTATCTGGTGGTGCTGGCCGCCGTCGGGCTGACGGTGGCGGTGCGGTGCCTGCTCCGGGTGGAGGGGGTGCGGATGCGGGTGGACCGCCTGGCCCTGAATCTGCCCATCCTCGGGCGGCTGAACCGGGTCATCTGCACCGCCCGTCTGGCCCGGAGCGTCAGCAGTCTGTACGCCAGCGGAACGCCCATGGTCTCCGCCCTGCAGGTCAGCCGGGATACCCTGGGCAACCAGTACATCGCCAAGCAGTTTGACGAGGTACTCTCCCGGCTCCGCAGCGGCGCGTCCCTGTCTCAGGCCCTGGCCGGGGTGGACGGGCTGACGGAAAAGCTGGTGTCGGTCATCCACGTGGGCGAGGAGACCGGCCGGCTGGACACCATGCTGGACAACGCCGCCGACGCCATGGAATACGATGCCCAGCAGGCCAGCCGCCGGATGGTCACGGTGCTGGAGCCGCTGCTGATTATCATCATGGCTGTGGTGGTGGGCTTTATCATGGTGGCCGTAATGGCGCCCATCATCGGCTCCTACGGGGCCATCGAGGGCTCGGCAAACTACTGAGCCGAAGCGAATTTGAATGTGAACTGCGGAAGGAGCGTCCGTTTATGGATACAACTGTTGTTGCCCTGGGGGATAGCCGGGTGCAGGTGGCCGTGGGCCGGGCGGGGGAGAACCCCAGCGTCTCCGTCCTGCACAGTGCACTCGCCCCCGCCACGGGGGAGAGCTGGCTGCCTGTTCTGGAGGAGCTGTGGCGGGGCCGCGGCCTGGCCCGGAAAAACGTCTGGCTGGTGCTGCCCGACGAGGAGGTCACCAGCCGGGTGATCTCCGCCCCCGACCTGCCCGACAAGCAGCTGGAGGAGCTGGTGGATCACGAGATGCAGTCCCGGGAGGAGGAGCCGGTCATCGCCGACTTCACCCCCATCGGCCGGGACGCAGAGGGGCACCTGTCCCTGTTCTGCTCCGCCTGCCGCACCGGGGTGCTGGAGGGCTATCTGGACCTGTTCCGGAATCTTGGGGTTCGGCTGGCCGGGGTGTCTGTCCCCCTGGCGGGCCACCTGAAGCTGCTGCGGGCCAGCCGGGAGATGGCGGACCAGACCTGCATCTGGCTGTGCTTTGAGGAGAGCAGCGTGCTGTCCATCCTGGTGGTCAACGGCGAATACCGCTACTCCGGCTACAGCCGGGTGTTCAGTGAGCCGGGCACCGTGGACTTTGCCACGGAGATCACCCGGAATGTCTCCGGCACCCTCCAGTTCCATTCCGCCGACCGGAGCGAGTACGCCATCCAGACGGTGTATTACGCCGGGTGCAGCGACGACGACTTTGCCGTCTGTACGCCGGAGCTGGAAAACCTGGGCCTGAGCGCTCAGCCGCTGCCCAACTGTCCCCGGTTCCGCGCCGCCCCGGAGGGGGTTCGCCTCAGTGACTGGCTGGACTGCGTGGGCGCACTGCTGCGATAGGGGGGAAGCGCGTTGAGAACGAGAAGAAATCGAGAGCTGGACCTGCTCCGGAGCTACCGCCGAAAGGCCAAGGGCGAGCGGGAGCGCACGCCGCTGCTGAGCGGCTACTATACACCGGCGCTGGTGCTGCTGGTGGTGGGACTGGTAATCTGGAGCGGCTTCGCCGGGGTGAATTTTGTCATGCAGCGGGACAACGACACCATTCAGGACTGGCTCGCCGCCCCGGAGACCGTCGCCCGGTATGACGAGGCGGTCCAGAAGCAGAAGCAGCTGGAGCAGCTCCGCCGTCAGCTGGACGAGGTAGACGCTCTGGAGCGCAGCATCGCCACCTATCCCAAGGTGACCTCCGCCCTGATGGACCGGGTCCGGGCCGTGGGAGGCGACCGGATCTCGGTCCGTCTTACCGGCTACGACGACCAGACCGGCGTTCTGGCCTTCGAGGCCCGGGGCGGCAACGTCAGCGAGATCCCCGGCTACGTCCGGGACCTGCAAAATACCGGCCTGTTCCAGACCGCGGGCTACACGGGCTATACCTATGACGAGGACCACTATGTCCTCAGCCTGAGCTGCGTTCTGGCGGGCCATGCTTCGGAAGGGGGCGACCAGCCGTGAAATTCGAAATGACAGCCCATGACCGGCAGCTGCTGCGGCTGGTGCTCAGCGCAGCGGCCATTATCCTGTGCGCCCGGTTCCTCATTCTGCCCGCCCTGGAGCAGCGCCAGGAGCTGAAGCAGCAGCGGGAGCAGCTGGAGCAGCAGCAGGAGGAATGGCAGCTGACCATCGACGCCCTGAGCCACCTGGACGACGACATCGCCTCCGCCCGGGACGAGCGGCGGCAGGCCGCCCTGCCCTACTTCACCGGCCCCATGGAGACCCGGGAGATGGACGACGTGATCACCGCCATCGCCCTGAAGCACGGCCTGTTCCCCGACACCCTGGTCCTCACCGCCCCCCAGCCGGGACGGGAGAGCGACTACCTGAGCCAGGAGGGGCAGACGGATGCAGCCTCCGGCGACGGCAGCGAGGAGAAATCCAGCCTCACCGGCTTTGTGCAGATCGGCTCCGCCGACTTCACCCTTCGGGGCAGCGAGCAGAACTGGGTGGCTTTCCTGGATGAGATAGAGGAGCAGTACCCCGGCCTGCGGGTCAAGAGCTTCCAGATCCAGGAGGAGAGCTACCTGACCGACAGCGCTGACGTGGTGCAGGGCAACACCATCCACTGCACCCTGGAGCTCTATGAGTGCGTGGAGAGCGAGGAGGGAGCGGCTTGAAAAAGAATCTTCGCATCGGCGAGGTGCTGAGCGAGCTGGGCTACATCACCGAGGAGCAGATGGACCAGGCCCTGAGCTATCAGAAGGAGCACCGGGAAATGCGGGTGGGCCAGATCCTGGTGGAGCTGGGCTTTGTGACCGAGTCCCAGGTGCTGGAGGCCCTGGCCGCCCGTCTGGGGCTGGAGATCGTGAACATCGGCCAGCTGACGGTGGACTTACAGGCCGTGGCTATGATCCCCCGGGACCTGGCCCAGAAGCAGAACATCCTGGCCATCCACCGGTCGGGCAGCACCCTGATGGTGGCCACCAACGACCCGCTGAACTACTTCGGCCTGGAGGAGGTGCGCCAGCGCACCGGCTGCCAGCTGGAGACCCGCCTCAGCGAGCTGGGGCCGCTGAAAAAGGCCATCAACTATTACTATGCCGAGGTGGACGCCAAAAAGGCCGCCCAGGCGGCCAACCAGGGCTTCGGCAAGGCGGAGCAGCCCGAGCTGCTGGCCCTGGAGGAGAGTGAGAACGGCGACCGGGAGGCCCCGGTCATCAAGCTGCTGAACAGTCTGCTCACCCGCGCCGTGACCAGCGGGGCCAGCGACATTCACATCGAGCCCTTCGAGCACCAGACCCGGGTGCGGATGCGCCTGGACGGCGCCATTGTGGACTATGTGTCTCTGGAGCGCAGCGTCCACCAGCCGCTGATCGCCCGCATTAAAATTCTGGCCAGCCTGGACATCGCCGAGCGGCGTCTGCCCCAGGACGGCCACTTCCGGGTGCGGACGGAAAACGGCGACATGGCAAACGTCCGTGTGTCCATCCTGCCCATGGTCTATGGCGAGAAGGCGGTGCTCCGTGTGCTCACCTCCGACGGGGTGGTGGACTGCGCCGACCACTTCGGCATGGACGAGGAGAGCTACCAGAAGTTCCTGCCCATGCTCAACACCCCCAACGGCATTATCTACATCACCGGCCCCACCGGCTCCGGCAAGTCCACCACTCTGTATATGGTGCTGGAGTACCTGTCCCAGCGGAGCGTGAATATCTCCACGGTGGAGGACCCGGTGGAGAAGACCGTGCCCCTGATCAACCAGACCCAGGTGAACACCACCGCCGGCCTGACCTTTGAAAGCGGTCTGCGGGCCCTGCTCCGCCAGGACCCGGACATCATCATGGTGGGCGAGACCCGCGACACCGTCACCGCCAGCATCTCCGTCCGGGCGGCCATCACCGGCCATCTGGTGTTCAGTACCCTGCATACCAACGACGCGGTGTCCAGCGTGATCCGTCTGGCGGATATGGGCGTGGAACCCTATCTCATCGCCAGCTCCGTGGTGGGCCTGGTGGCCCAGCGCCTGGTGCGGAAGATCTGTCCCCGCTGCGGCAAGGAGGTCCCTGCCACGGCGGTGGAGCAGGCCATCCTGGGCGGCGACGTCACCGCCGTCCACCGGGGTGAGGGCTGCGCCCACTGCAACGGGACCGGCTACCGCGGCCGCGTGGCCGTCCACGAGCTGGTCGCCATCGACCCCACCATGCGCCGCATGATCACCTCCGGCGCCGACGCGGACGAGCTGACCACCTATGCCCGGGAGAAGCTGGGCATGAAGACCCTGCGGGAGAAGGGCATCGAGCTGGTCCGGCAGGGGGTCACAACGCCGGAGGAATTGGCGAAATTGTAATGCTTAGGGTATTCGAGGCGACAAATAATACAGGAAGTATTCTCGAAAAGAGAGGCCGATGGTACGGTTTTCTACCGTAATTCTGTGTAGGGGCGGCCTGTGGGTACCGCATGGACTAT
>URTG01000129.1 GCA_900550705.1 uncultured Eubacteriales bacterium
GAGGTGGCTCGGCGGCAGCCGAGACGGAGGGATTGTCGAAGTTCTGCCTGGCCCTTTGGAAAACAATCCCTCAGTCAGCCTGACGGCTGACAGCTCCCTACCCCTTTTGTCACTGCGTGACATTTCCCCCCCGATAGGGGGAATCGGCCCTTTACACAAGGGAGCCAAAAGAGCTGCCTGCTTTTGATCGTGGGGACCGTCCCCGTGCCCAAATTACTTTCAAAAAACTGAAACAAAACTGGAATTCTCAAACCCACCCCGAAAAAGCCGCGATTTTGCCCGTTTGGTCGCCCATACGACCGAAAACCGCCTGAATATAAAATAAAAATAGACGCCGAATGGCGTCTATTTTTCAGCTGCTTTTACGTTCTATCATCATGGGGATACACCACAGCGCCGCCAGTCCCACCAGCCCATAAACCACCCGGCTGATGAGACTGCCCGACCCGCCGCACAAAAACGCCACCAAATCGAAGCGAAACAGCCCCACGCAGCCCCAATTCACTCCGCCGAGGAGCACCAGCGTCAACGCCAGCTTGTCCACCGTCTGCAAGGAAATCCTCTCCTTTTTTTCTTGATTTTCCCGCGCTTTTTTCACCCAGAGCCAGGTGGGAAAATCAAAAGATTCTAAGAACAGAATCCCCTGTTTTCGAGCGAATTATTCAAAAATCCTTATTTTTCCATGGTGTCCGCTCCGAACCCGTGGGGCAGAAGCTCGGACAGAGTTGCCTCTTGAAATTCCCCATCCCCCCGGGCCGCCAGCACCCGCAGATGGGGCGCAAATTCATATAGCATCTGCCGACAGGCCCCGCACGGCCAGCAGAATTCCTCCCCGGCCCCCGCAATGGCGATTGTCCGCCAGCCAGAGACAGAACCCTCGCTCACCGCCTTCAGCAGCGCCGTCCGCTCCGCGCAGATCGTGGAGCCAAACGCAGCATTTTCCACGTTGCACCCGGTGAACACCTGCCCATTTTCACACAGCAAAGCGGCCCCCACCGGGAAGTGGGAGTAGGGCACATAGGCCCGCCCGTGCATTTCCAGCGCCCGCCGGACCAGCTCTTGATCTGTCATAAAAAATCCTCCTAGCCGCGAATTTCTTTTGCTTTTTACGGAAAACCGACAAAATTACGCAAAGAATAAAATTTCTCTCTCCCCATAGCATACCGCAGATTTTGCCAACCTGCAAGGGGAGACTTGCCATCTTTTTTTCCCCGGTGTATAATGAGGCCAAACCCCGGCCGTGGACGGGGGGACAAAAAGGGAGCTCGCAAACGGGCTGAGAGGAAGCTGTACGCTTCGACCTGTGACCTGATTTGGGTAATGCCAACGTAGGGAGATGCTTTTCCGGCAGTTTCTGCCGTGGGATTGTCTTTCTATGTAAGACACCCACGGCAGTTTTTCATCTTCAAGGAGGAATCATCATGCTCGGAGCCTATCTGACCCGCGTGGAAAATACCACGCCTTTGGTCCATAATATTACCAATTACGTCACGGTAAACGACGTAGCCAACCAGATTCTCGCCTGCGGTGCCAGCCCCATCATGGCCGACGATCTGGAGGAGGCCGCCGACATCACGTCCATCTGTGGTGGACTGAATATCAACATCGGCACCCTGAACCAGCGGACCATCCCCGCCATGTTCGCCGCCGGAAAGCGGGCCAACGCCCTGGGCCACCCGGTGCTTCTGGACCCGGTGGGCGCGGGGGCCAGCCCCCTGCGGACCCGCACCGCCCTGGAGCTGCTGAAGGAGGTCCGCTTCACCGCCGTTCGGGGCAATATGTCCGAAATCAAAACCCTGGTAGCCGGCTCCGGCACCACCCGCGGCGTCGACGCCGACGTGGCCGACGCCATCTCGGAGGAGAACCTGGACGCGGGCGTGGCCTTTGCTAAGGCCGCCGCCCGGCAGCTGAACTGCGTGGTGGCCATCACCGGGGCCATCGACCTGGTCAGCAACGGGAGCCGCTGCTTTGTGATCCGCAACGGCCGGCCGGAGATGGGCCGCATCACCGGCACGGGCTGCCAGCTGTCCGGCATTCTCACCGCGTTTTTGGTGGCCAACCAGGGCGAGCCCCTGGAGGCCGCCGCCGCCGCCGTGGCCATGATGGGTCTGGCCGGTGAGGTGGCCTGGAGCCACATGGCGCCGGAGGACGGCAACGCCACCTATCGCAATCGGATCATCGACGCGGTGTTCCACATGGACGCCGCCGCGCTGGACGGAGGGGCCAAGTATGAGGTGCGCTGACGAGGCCTTGCGGCTCTACGCCGTCACGGATCGGGCCTGGCTCAAGCCCGGGGAATCGCTGCTGGAGCCGGTGGAGGCGGTGCTGAAGGGCGGCGCCACCATGGTCCAGCTGCGGGAGAAGCACCTGGACCGGGACCACTTCCGCCGGGAGGCCCTGGCGCTGCGGGACCTGTGCCGCCGGTACGGGGTGCCCTTTCTCCTCAACGACGCGGTGGAGCTGGCGGTGGAGACCGATGCCGACGGCGTCCACGTGGGCCAGCACGACCGCCCTGCGGCGGAGGTCCGGGCGATGATCGGACCGGACAAGCTGTTAGGCGTCTCCGCCCAGACGGTGGAGCAGGCCCTGGCCGCCCAGGCGGCGGGGGCGGACTATCTGGGCGTGGGGGCGGTGTTCCCCACGGGGACAAAGGAGGACGCGGACGCCGTGTCTCTGGATACCCTGGCGGCCATCTGCCGGGCGATGGACATCCCCGTGGTGGCCATCGGGGGCATTACGGCGGAAAACCTGCCCACCCTGGCCCAGACGGGAATCTGCGGCGCGGCGGTGGTCTCTGCCCTGTTCGCCCAGGCCGACCCGGAGCAGGCCGCCCGGGCGCTGCTGGGCGAGGTCCTCTCGTGGGGCGTGTAAGGCCCGCCGTTCTGGCGGTGGCCGGCAGCGACCCCAGCGGCGGGGCGGGTATTCAGGCCGACCTGAAAACGCTGGCGGCCCACGGGGTATACGGCATGGCCGCCGTTACCGCCCTCACCGCCCAGAATACCCTGGGAGTGACGGGGGTGTGGCCCTGCCCGCCGGAGGTGCTGGCGGCCCAGCTGGAGGCCGCCTTCTCCGACATCGTGCCCGCCGCGGTGAAGCTGGGAATGCTGGGCAGCGAGGCCCTGGCCCGGACCGTGGGGGAGGCGCTGGCGAAATTCACCCCCGAGCGGGTGGTGGCCGACCCGGTGATGCGCTCCTCCAGCGGGGCGGAGCTGCTGACGGCGGAGGGGGTCCGGGTGCTGCGGGAGGAGATTTTCCCCCGGGCGGCGCTCATCACCCCCAATCTCCCGGAGGCGGAGGCCCTCACCGGCCGGACGGTGGCCTCCGGGGCGGAGATGGAGCGGGCGGCCCGCCGGCTCAGCGAGACCTATGGCTGCGCCGTGCTGTGCAAGGGCGGGCATAAATCAGGGACCCCGGATGATTTTCTCTGGTGGGAGAATCAGGGCCTGTGGCTCCGGGGCCGCCGGGTGGACAACCCCAACGCCCACGGGACCGGCTGCACCCTGTCCTCTGCCATTGCCGCCAACCTGGCCCGGGGTCTGCCCATGGACCGGGCGGCGGCCCGAGCCAAGGAGTACCTCACCGGGGCCCTGGCGGCCATGCTGGACCTGGGGCGGGGGAATGGTCCCCTGGACCACGGCTACGCCCTGCATGGGCCGTTTTTTGACGGATAAATTGAAGTGAAAACGCTCGGAGCTGCGGTTCTGATCCACCGCGTTTCCGTCCCGAAAAGGGACAAAACCGGGCGTTTTTTAGAAAGGATGTTCACTATGGAACGGAATTATACCACCCAGATGGACGCCGCCCGCAAGGGCATCGTCACCCCGGAGCTGGAGACGGTGGCCAAGAAGGAGCGGATGGAGGTCAAGGAGCTGCTGCCCCTGGTGGCGGCGGGCAAGGTGGTCATCCCCGCCAACCGGCTGCACACCTGTCTGGACCCGGAGGGCATTGGCTCCATGCTGCGGACCAAGATCAACGTGAACCTGGGCGTGTCCCGGGACTGCAAGGACTACGACGTGGAGATGGAGAAGGTCCTCTCTGCGGTGAATATGGGCGCGGAGGCCATTATGGACCTGTCCAGCCACGGAGACACCCAGCCCTTCCGGCGAAAGCTCACTGCCCAGTGTCCCGCTATGATCGGCACCGTGCCCATCTATGACAGCGTGATCCACTACCGCCGGGACCTGGCGGAGCTGACCGCCAAGGACTTCATCGACGTGGTGCGGCTCCACGCCCAGGACGGGGTGGACTTTGTCACCCTGCACTGCGGCATCACCCGGAAGACCATCGACCAGATCCGCAAGCACAAACGGAAGATGAACATCGTCTCCCGGGGCGGGTCGCTGGTGTTTGCCTGGATGTGCATGACCGGGGAGGAGAACCCCTTCTATGAATATTACGACGAGATCCTGGACATCTGCCGGGAGTATGACGTGACCGTCTCCCTGGGCGACGCCTGCCGTCCGGGCTGTCTGGCCGACGCCACCGACGTGTGCCAGATCGAGGAGCTGGTCCGCCTGGGCGAGCTGACCCGCCAGGCCTGGGAGAAGGACGTGCAGGTCATGGTGGAGGGCCCGGGGCACGTGCCTCTGGACCAGATCGCCGCCAACATGAAGGTGCAGCAGACCATCTGCCAGGGCGCGCCCTTCTATGTGCTGGGCCCCCTGGTCACCGACATTGCCCCGGGCTACGACCACATCACCGCCGCCATCGGCGGGGCAGTGGCCGCCATGAACGGGGCCGCCTTCCTGTGCTACGTCACCCCGGCGGAGCATCTGGCGCTGCCCAATCTGGAGGATGTGAAGCAGGGCATCATCGCCAGCCGCATTGCCGCCCACGCCGCCGACATCGCCAAGGGGGTCCGGGGCGCCCGGGAGATGGACGACAAGATGGGCGACGCCCGCCGGGTTCTGGACTGGGAGGCCCAGTGGGCCTGCGCCATCGACCCGGAGACCGCCCGCTCCATCCGCGCCGACCGCGCCCCGGAGCACGAGGACACCTGCTCCATGTGCGGCAAATTCTGCGCCGTGCGGAGCATGAACAAGGCCCTCAGCGGGGAGTATATCGACATTCTGTAAGACCTGCGGCGCGGGGCCGAGTGCCCCGGAACCCGACCCCGCGCCGGTTTTCGAAAAAAGTTGAAAAAGGGGGTTGACATTTTCTGCGGTTCTGGTATAATACCCACTGTTGACGCGAGTGTAGCTCATCT
>URTG01000130.1 GCA_900550705.1 uncultured Eubacteriales bacterium
TCATCGGCCCGTTTCGGTGGTGCGTCGGGTATCGCGGGACGCTGAGGACAGCGTCCCCTACGGGTGCACCATCGTAATCCCCGCCTCCGCAGGCGCGGAACCCTAAAAACAAAGCACGCACCGCCTTCGAATCCTTCAAAGGCGGTGCGTTTCGCGTGATATGCTAACTTATTCCTTCAGCAAGGCTTCCCCCGCCTTGAAAATATCCCCTGCGCCCACGGTGAGGATCAGGTCCCCCGGCTGGGCCAGGTCGCGGAGCTTGGCGGTGACATCCTCCAGAGTGGGGCAGAAGATGGCGCCGGGGATCTCCCGGGCCAGATCGGCGGAGGAGATGCCCAGGGTGTTGGTCTCCCGGGCGGCAAAAATTTCCGCCAGGAGGGTCAGGTCGGGCAGCTTCAGCACCTCCACGAAGTCGCGGAACAGCTCGTGCGTCCGGGAGTAGGTGTGGGGCTGGAAGGCGCAGATCACCCGGCGGTAGCCCAGGCCCTTCACGGTGGTGAGCAGAGCCCGAAGCTCGTGGGGGTGGTGGGCGTAGTCGTCGTAGACCATGGCCCCGTGGAACTCCCCCTTCTTCTCAAACCGACGGCCCGCGCCGTGGAAGGCCAGCAGACCGGCGGCGGCTGCGTCGCCGGGGATGCTCAGGCACATGGCGGCGGCACAGGCGGCCAGGGCGTTGCGGACGTTGTGCACGCCGGGGACCGACAGGGTCACATGGGCATACACCGCCCCGTCCCGCACCACGTCGAAGGTGGGGTAGCCGTCCTGCCACGTCAGGTTCTCCGCGTGGACGTCCCCCTGCTCCAGGCCGAAGGTGATGAGCCTCCGGTCCAGCCCGGCCAGGGCGTCCATGGTGTTGGCATCGTCCCCGTCGGCGATGACCACGCCGGTGGTCTCCGGCACCCGCTGGGCGAAGGCGCGGAAGGAGCGCTTGATGTCGTCCAGGTCCTTAAAGAAGTCCAGGTGGTCGGCATCCACATTCAGAATGACGGCAATGGTGGGGAAGAAGGATAGGAAGGAGTTGCAGTATTCACAGGACTCCAGCACAATGGTGTCCCCATGGCCCACCCGGTGGCCGGCCCCCAGGGCGGGGAGCACACCGCCGATCATCACCGAGGGGTCCCGCTGGGCGGCCAGGAGGATGTGGGTACACATGGAGGTGGTGGTGGTTTTTCCGTGGGTCCCGGCCACGCACAGAGCATTCTCATAGTGCCGCATAAGGGCACCCCAGGCCTGGGCCCGCTGGAAGACGGGAATTCCGGCGGCCAGAGCGGCGGCGATCTCCGGGTTGTCGTCGTGGACGGCGGCGGTGCGGATCACGCAGTCCGCCCCCTGGACGCTCTCGGGCAGGTGACCAATGACCACGGGGATGCCCAGGCTCCGCAGATGGTTCACGGTGGGGCTGTCGTGCAGGTCCGAGCCGGTGATCTGCACCCCGTTTCCGTGGAGCACCTCGGCCAGCGGGGCCATGGAGACACCGCCGACCCCCACCAGATGGGCACGCTTGCCGGGCTTGATATAATCCTGTATCTTACGATCCATGGTAAAACACCTCAAAATCAGAAGTTTTGAAACTTATCCGTGTAGTGAATCCTATTATAATGCCCCCAGAGATATGGCGCAAGCCCAAACCCGCAAAAAAAGCAGACGCCGCATGATACAGCGTCTGCTCTGGGGGTACAAATCCATCAGGCATCCATGGTCAGGCTGACCAGCTGATAGCCGCACAGGCTGTCTCTGGGAGCCAGAACGGCGGTGAACGAGACCAAATCGCTGCCGTCCACCAGGTAGACCAGCCCGCCGGAGAGGGTGAGCCGACCGCCGGTCTCAGAGGAGGTCCGGACCTGAATCTCAGACAGGCCGTCGTCGCCGCAGGCCAGGAGATAGGAGTCGCTGTCAGCGTCATACACCATGCGGTCGGCCAGAGAGGCGGGGAGCTGGGTCAGGTCGGGGGCGGAGGGGAACAGGGCGGCGGCGTAGTCCAGCACCGTCTCGGTGGGCAGAACCAGCTGGCCGTCGCGGTACTCGCTGCGGGCATCCAGCTGACCGTAGATGCTCAGCATATTGTACAGAGCCTCCCAGGCGGTCATAGAGCTGTCGGCGGCAAAGGCGGCGTCGCCGTTGTTCAGCATGGCCAGCAGGGCGGCGTGGATGGCGGGCGCCATAGCGTCCTGCGCGGGCACGGCGGCGGGGACGTCGCCGGGGGTGTAGCACTCCGTCTCCGGCACAGCGGGGACGGAGGTCTCGGGGCCGTCAGCCAGGGCGGCACCGCCCAGCGTCAGAATCAAAGAAGCGGCAACCACCGCGGACAACAACGTTTTCTTCATTGAGGAGACCTCCCTTCCCTATCGTGCCTTCAGTATAGCACGGCGGGGCTGTTACGTTCTTATCGAAGCCGTTACGGGGCGGTGAAAAATTGGTTACAAAGTGGTATCAGACGGCCTGAAGCACGGCACAGTCTATGTACGTTCCACAGAGAATAGAACCCCGGGTTGCCCTTTGGCGGGGATTCTGGTAGGATAAAAGAAAAAACATTCTCCCTGACGGGGAGAATGTAAGGCAGAAAAGAGGGACGTCTATGCTTTCCTGGGATGAACGGGCGCTGGCGGTGCTGGAGCGGCTGCACCGGGCGGGATTTCAGGCGGTGCTGGTGGGGGGCTGTGTGCGGGACAGTCTGCTGTCCATCCCGCCCCACGACTATGACGCGGCCACCTCCGCCCGGCCGGAGCAAATCGAAGCCGCCTGCCGGGACCTGCGGTGCGTTGAAACAGGCATCCAGCACGGCACGGTGACGGTGCTGAGCGGCGGTCTGCCCGTGGAGGTGACCACCTTCCGCAAGGAGGGCGTCTACACCGACCACCGGCATCCGGACCGGGTGGAATTCACCGGGGAGCTGACCCAGGACCTGGCCCGGCGGGACTTCACCGTCAACGCCATCGCCTGGAGTCCGGCGGGGCTGACGGACCCCTTCGGCGGCCAGAGGGACCTGGCGGCCCGGACCATCCGCTGTGTGGGCCGACCGGAGCGGCGCTTTGCCGAGGACGCCCTGCGGATGCTCCGGGGGCTGCGCCTGGCGGCCCAGCTGAGCTTCTCCATGGAGGAGGAGACGGCGGCGGCCATCCATCGGGGGCGTGGGGGGCTGGAATTTGTGGCCTGGGAGCGAATCACGGCGGAGCTTGTCCGGCTGCTCTGCGCCCCCGGGGCGGAGCGGGTTTTGCTGGACTTCCCTGACGTGGTGACCCAGGTGCTGCCCGAGCTGGCCCCCGCCGTGGGCTTTCCCCAGCACAACCCCCACCATATCTGGGACGTATACACCCACAGCGTGAAGGCCCTGGCCCAGACGCCGCCCCGCCCCGCCCTGCGCCTGGCCGCCCTGCTTCACGATGCGGGCAAGCCGGAGACGTTCACCCGGGACGAAAACGGCGTGGGCCATTTCTACGGCCACCCCGGGGCCAGCGCCGCCCTGGCGGAGCAGGCCTTCCCCCGTCTGCGGCTGGACAACGCCACCCGAGACCGTGCCCTGGTCCTCATCCGCCGCCACGACCTGCCTGTGGAGGACACCCCCCGCTGGGCCCGCCGCTGGCTTGCGCGCCTGGGCCCGGAGGTCCTGCTGGACCTGCTGGCCCTGAAACGGGCCGACCGCCTGGCCTGCGCCCCCGGGGAGGGGGACAGCCTGGCCCTGCTGGACCGGACGGAGCGCACCGTCCGCCAGGTGCTGGAGGAGGCCCCCTGCCTCACCCTAAAGGACCTGGCCGTCAACGGCCGGGACGCCCAGTCCGTCGGTCTGCGGGGCCCCGCCATCGGGGCCGCCCTGCGGGGACTGCTGGAGCTGGTCGTGGAGGGGGAGGTGGAGAATCAGCGGGAGCGGCTGATGGAAAAAATGAGGGAGTATTGCTAGGTGATCACGGCCCACCGCACCCCCGAAACGGGCCGATGAGGACATCGGCCCCTACGGCCCCAGCCTTCCCCTGGGGGAAGGTGCCCCGAAGGGGCGGATGAGGGGAAGAACATCGACAAGTGAGCGGTTTCGACATAAGAGAGGCAAAGCCCTTTGGTCTTCCCCTCATCCGTCACGGGCTTCGCCCGCGCCACCTTCCCCCAGGGGAAGGCTAGAGAACGGATTCCTTAACTCCTACCTCCTAACTCCACACTTCACACTGTTAAAAGCGCAGCCCGCACCGCTGTGTTTTTATAAACCCCCCGCGCCGTCCTGTTGCAGAGACGGAGAAATGAACGAAAAAGGAGAAATTACTATGCTGAATAAGTTAAAGGCCCGCAAGAGCCAGCTGCAGGCCAAGGGCGGCTTTACCCTGGTAGAGCTGATTGTCGTCCTGGTCATCCTGGCTATCCTGGCCGCTTTGCTGATTCCCGCGCTGACTGGGTACATTGATAAGGCGAAGGATAAGAAGATTGTTTCCGAGACCCGACAGGTGGTCATGGCGGCTCAGACGCTGGTGAGTGATGCCTATGCGGCGGGAAACAAATTTGCGACTGAGACTGAGCTGACCGACAGTACTAATCCCAAGAAGGCTGATGTGCTTACTCTCGCAGAAGTGAAGGCCAATCTGACTGTTATCATCAAGGTTAAGGATGGTAAGGTAACGTCGGTAAGTGTCACGGATGGTAAGACCTGCACCTACGACGGAACCAAATACGACTTTAAGTAATGTTCACCCCCATCGCTCCCCAGTCCTCCCCGCGTCCGCCGGTTAAGTACGGTGCGGTGAGCTACTGGTTGACGGTGCTGTGCATCCTTCTGCTGACGGTTGTGGTGTTGGCGGCGGGGACGCTGGGGCTGCTGTATCGGGCGGATGCCCGCGCGGCCCTGGGGAATGCAAAGACGGTGCGATTGGCTTTGCAGGCCGCCTCGACCGAGTGCTACGGTGTCGGCGCGGACTTCTCAGACCCCTCCCGGCAGGGAGGGGTCACGGAGGCCGTGTATCAGACGGTATTGCAGAACAGCCGGGCTCCCGGGGAGTTCTGGCTGCTGCAAACCGACGAAAACGGCTACGGAGTCCAGGTCCTTCTCTATGAGGAGGGGGCCTTCACCGTGCGTTACACCGCAGACCCCACCCAGTGGGAGGTGCGCGGTACCCTGGAATTCATCCATGCTGTCCCCTGACCACGCCGGCGGTGCGGTCCGGCGGAGCAGGGCAGCATGGCAATACACAGCGCCCCGCCGGCGGGACGTTGTGTACTGCC
>URTG01000131.1 GCA_900550705.1 uncultured Eubacteriales bacterium
TTCCCCCTGTCAGGGGGAAATGTCGCGCAGCGACAAAAGGGGTAGGGAAGGTGCCCCCGCAGGGGGCGGATGAGGGTAGCCTCCGTACAAAACGCATCGGCCAAAGGGCCAGATAACTCATAACTCCTACCTCCTCACTCCTAACTCTCCTCAAACTCCCAGAAAGGTGGATTTTTCTATGAACGACAAACAGCCTCGCCCTCTGGGCTACACGCTGGCGGCGGCGGTGGCCGAGCGGCTGCCGGGGCGCTTTCCCATGAAAAAGTCCGCGCTGCTGTTTTTGCAGGACACCGGTGCGCTGGACGGGCTGGCCGCGCTGTTTCCCATCCAGACCCGGCTGACCTGCGCCCAGGTGCTGGAGGGCTGTGCCCCGGCGCTGGAGAAGCTGGCGCCCCAGGCCCCGGAGGAGGGCTGGCTGGCCTTCTGCTACCGGCTGGCAAGCCGGACCATGTTCCCCGGCAGCTTCGACCCGCCCGGAACGGAGGCGCAGCGGGAGGGCGGCCTGTTCTATCTCGCCGTGCTCCAGGTCCTGCTGGACCAGGAGCGGGCCGCCCTGCCCTTCGACCCCCTGATGGACTTTCAGTTTTTGCCGGAGGAGGTCAGCGCCGCCTGTGAAAAGGGGGGCGAGTACCGCCGGTTTCTGGCCGCCTGGCGGGAGGAATTTCTCTACGAGCTGATGCGTCTCGGCATCGAGGTCACCCCCTTCTGCACCCTGAGCCACATCGCCGGGGTGCACTACATCGCCCTGCACGCTGCCCGGGGGCTGGCGGACGCGGGGGTAGAGGTGGACCTGGCCCTGATTTCCGGCGCGGCCGCCGCCCACGACGTGGGCAAGTTCGGCTGCCGGCCGGGGGAGCGGGTGCCCTATCTCCACTACTACTACACCGACCAGTGGCTGCTGGAGCGGCGGATGGAGGGCATCAGCCACATCGCCGCCAACCACTCCGTGTGGGACCTGGAGCTGGAATCCCTGTCGGTGGAATCTCTGCTGCTCATCTACGCCGACTTCCGCTCCAAGCAGGGCCGCGCCCCCGACGGGACGGAGACCACGGTGCTCTACTCCCTGGAGGACTCCTTCCGGGTCATCCTCTCCAAGCTGGACAATGTAGACCGCTCCAAGCGCCGCCGCTACGAATTCGTCTACGGCAAGCTCCACGATTTCGAGGACTATATGCGCTCCCTGGGGGTAGACGTGGACCTGACCGGCCAGCCCCAGCCCCCGGCCCCCAGGAAGGACCCGGCGCTGATGGACCCGGACGAGACGCTGGAGGGCCTGATTCTCCTGTCTGTGGAGCACAACCTCAAGCTCATGCACCTGCTGTCCAACGAGCGGAAGTTCGGCAATATCATCGAGGCCGCCCGTTCCGCCAAAAGCTGGCAGCAGCTCCGGGCCTATCTGAACATCTTCGGGGAGTATTTTACCTACCTGTCCGTGCGGCAGAAGACCCAGGCGCTGGCCTTCCTCTATGAGCTGCTGGTCCACCGGGAGGGCGACATCCGCCGTCAGGCCGCCGCCCTCATCGGCCAGATTATCGCCCGGTTCCACCTGGTCTACCGGAAGGAGATCCCCGCCGATGCCCAGCACGACCCGGCGGAGGAGGTCCCCTTCACCCTCTGGTCCCAGTATCTGGACCTGATTGTCTACCCCGACCACAAGACCACCCCCCAGCAGCGGGCCCACATCGGCTATACGCTGAAGCTGGTGGTAGACTCCCTGCTCCTCCACGCCCGCCCCGGGGACATCCCACGTTTTCTGGGTGCCCTGCTGCACTATTACCACCGCCCCGCCAGGCTGGACAGCGACACCGCCTTTACCCTGCTGGACGCCATCCGCTACCTGCCCTCCCGGTATTACGACGAGACCGTCCAGACCCAGCTCATCGACTTCGCCGCCCACTTCGCCGCCTCCGGCGACCTGCGGCTGGAGACGGCGGCCCTGGAATTTTTGCGGGAGACCCAGCGCACCCTGCCCCAGAGCCACCCCCTGATGGCCCGCATCACCGCCATCGCCCGGGCCGTGTCCGACGAGCACCTGACCACCCGGTTCCTGCAATACCGCATCCTCCGCCGGGCGGGGAAAAATGCCGATGACCTGAAGCAGATCCTCTACCGGTCAGACATCACCAGCGAGGTCTTTCTGGACAACCTGAAAACCGCCACCCCCTGGGTGGTGAAGGTCGCCGGTGTAGAGCTGCTCCGGGACCAGGTGGAGGCCGGGGTGAAGGACCACATCCTGCACATCGCCACCCACTTCTCCAACCTGGTCAAGGTATCGGAGCGGGTGGTGGTCCGGCACACCGCCGGACAGGCCCTGGTCAGTCTGCTGCCCACCCTGCGCCGGGACCAGCGGAACGAGGTGGTGGTCGAGCTGGGCAAGGGCCTGGAGATG
Organism: uncultured Eubacteriales bacterium; assembly: GCA_900550705.1. Lineage (GTDB taxonomy): Bacteria > Bacillota > Clostridia > Oscillospirales > Oscillospiraceae > Lawsonibacter. The sequence continues at coordinate 2,390 of URTG01000131.1, forward strand.
GGGCAGTATGAAATTTCCAAGTACATCCCCCAATATCTGGGCGAGGCCGCCCTGTTCCTCCACCCCAGCGAGCTGGACGAGCAGGTGCTCTGGCTCAAGGACCTGCTGGGCAGCCCCAACGACTCGGCGGTGTCCGGCGCGCTGAACACCGTGGGGGTGCTGCTCCAGCACTACCCCGCCTATCGGGAGCGCTTCCCCCAGTCGGAGACGGACTACGAGGCCCGCCGCCGGGAGCTGCTGGGTCTGCTCCTTCTGGGCCTGGCCCACTATCGGGAGGCCGTCCGGCAGGAGGCCCTGCTGGTGACAGGCAAGCTGCTGTTCGAGGCCCCCGTGCTGCCCATGGACGAGAAGGCCCGGCTGTTTGCCCTGTGCTACCGCAAGCTGCTGTTTCTGGCCCAGGGGGGCGACGCCGGCAGTCTCACCTTCTTCTACCGGGCCGCCGCCCTGGCGCACATCAACCGCTTTATCGCCCTGCACCGCCTGGACCACGGCCCCTTCACCTTTGAAAAGCCCCGGCTCATCGCCTTCTTCCCCGGCACCTTCGACCCCTTCACCCTGTCCCACAAGGGCATCGTCCGGGCCATCCGGGACCTGGGGTTCGAGGTCTATCTGGCCGTGGACGAGTTCTCCTGGTCCAAAAAGGCCCAGCCCCATCTGATCCGGCGGCAGATCGTCAACCTGTCCGTGGCCGGGGACTTCCATGTCCACCTGTTCCCCGACGACATCCCGGTGAACATCGCCAATCCCGACGATCTGCACCGCCTGGTGGACCTGTTCCCCGGGCAGAGGGTCTATCTGGTGGCGGGCAGCGACGTGGTAGCCAACGCCTCCTCCTATAAGGCCCCGCCCCAGCCCTATTCCGTCCACCACATGAACCATGTGATTTTCCGCCGGGCGGGGGAGGCGGAGCTGCCCTCTCCCCTGCCCATCGATGGGGAGGTCATCCAGCTTCAGCTCCCGCCCCACCTGGAGGACATCAGCTCCACCCGCATCCGGGAGGGGGTGGACCGGAACCGAGACATCTCCAGCTTCATCGACCCGGTGATCCAGGACTTTATCTATCAGAGCGGACTCTACCACCGGGACAGCCAGGACAAGCCCATGCTCAACGCCGGGGACCTGACCTTCCACTGGGAGGGCGAGCCGGACCCCCTGCTCCTGGCCGACCTCACCGCCGGACACCCGGACCGGGAGCTCATCCGGGCGGGCTGCGCCAACCAGGGGGACCAGGTGCTCCTCCTCCGCCGCACCGGGCCGGACAGCCCCCAGCTGGGCTTTGTTAGCTACCGGAAGGTAGACCCCGCCCGGCTCCTCTCCGCCCTGGAGGACCCGGAGCTGGCCAACCGCGTCCGCCTGCGGGCCACGGGCAGCACCCTGTTCATCACCGCCGTCTATGCCGACTCCTCCGACCCCCACCAGGACTACGCGCAGCTCCTGCTCAGCGAGCTGCTGGCCCGGGCGCTGGCAGAGGGCTGCGTCTACGCCGTCTATCTGCCCCACTCCGGCAAGCTGGATGCCCCGCTGGAGGCGGTCCTCACCCGCTTCGGCTTCGTGGCCCGAGAGGGGGACCGCCCCCTGCGGGAGGTGGATATGCACGCCCCCTGCATCTTCATCCAGAACCTGGAAACGACCATTCAGGAGCCTCTGTGCCGCAACGGCCGGGTGCTGGCCGCCATCCGCCGCAGCCACGAGCGGCTGCTGCTGGCCCTCACCGGCCTGTACCCCGGCGCCCTGGTCCTGCCCCTGTCCGCCGACGTGATCCACAACCGTCTGCTGGAAAAGATCACCGCCTACAACCAGGTGCCCGCCACCCCCACCACCCCCCGGGTGCTGGGCGAAAATATGTGCGTGCCCTACGGCAAGCTCCTCCGGGGCAAGACGGTGCCCAACACCGTCACCAAGACCATCCACACCGACAAGGTCTTCTCCCCCGATCTCAGCGAGAGCGTGATGGAGGCCTTCCCCTACTACGCCCCCATCCCCTGCCAGATCCGCACCATCAAGTCCTTCCACCGCCCGGTGATTTTGGTGGACGATCTCATGCACCCCGGCTTCCGCTTCAAGGCCCTGGACCCCATCCTCCGGCAGGAGGGGGTCCCCATCCGCATGGTGCTGGTGGGCGTGCTGTCCAGCTACGGAAAGGACCTGATGAACGCCTGGGAGCGGCCGGTGGACAGCGTGTACTTCCTGCCCTCTCTCCGGCAGTGGTTCGTAGAGGCCACCCTGTTCCCCTTCATCGGCGGCAACACCGTCCGCCGCCCCGCCTCTCCGGTGCCCGGTCTGCTGCCCGGCATCAACCACATCCTCCCCTACGCCGCGCCCCCCTACCAGGCGGAATGCGGCCGGGAGGCGGTGTTCCGCCTGTCCAAGACCTGCCTGGAGGCCGCCCTGGACGTGCTGGAGACCCTGGAGCAGGAATACCGCGTCCTCTACGGACGTAACCTCACCCTGTCCCGCCTGTCCGAAGCCGTCATCCTCCCCCTCTGCCCCGACAAGGGCACCTGCCTGCACTACGACCCCAACCTGGCCGCGTCGGTGTATCTCCGGAATGATTTGGAGGGGCTGATGCGGCAGTATCAGGGGGATTGACCAGCAACGTCTTTCCTGATGTGAAGGCGCAAAACCCTATACTCCCCCTCATCCGTCACGCTTCGCGTGCCACCTTCCCCCCTGAGGGTGGAAGGCAACCCCTCCACCGCTTCGCGGTCCCCCTCCCCTTTCAGGGGAGGCTAAATGGGTG
>URTG01000132.1 GCA_900550705.1 uncultured Eubacteriales bacterium
GCCGTCAATCAGCTTGGCAAACTCTACCTGATCTTCAATGGTCAGACCGCCTTCAACATACTCTGTGCCGCTCATGCGAAACTCAATGGGCAGATTGGGACACTTTTTGCGGATATTCTCAATGACCATTAGTGCGAAACGAGCGCGGTTTTCGAGACTTCCACCGAATTTGTCGGTACGCTGGTTATGCAGAGGCGACAAAAACTCATGGATTAGCCAGCCGTGGCCACCGTGGATCATGATCATTTCCACTCCGCCGTACATGGCCATTTCCGCAGCATCTCCGAACCGTTCGACAATATAGTTGATGGTTTCTTCGTCAAGTTCGGTATAATCCTTCCCAAGATGGCCCTTGTGTGCGCTGGGAGCCCAAATAGTGCCATCATAATACTGAGGATTGGTGCGTCCGCCTGGATGAATCAGTTCGACCGCAGGAATGGCATTGTGGCGTTTAATGGCATCGGTCGCCATCAGCAGGGAGGGAAGTACACCGTCGTCATCGAGCGCAAGGCAAAGCTTATGGGAAATGCCCGTCTTCAGGTCGATGCGTGCCTCGCCCATGTTAACGATCGCAGGGCCGCCTTTTGCTCTGCGTTCAAAAGTAGCAATATTCTGGTCCGTAAAATAACCCTCAGGCGTTAAATTGGATAATGCCGCCGGAGCCGCCTCGATACGATTTTTCAGAACGCGGTTGCCAATACGGATCGGGGTGAAAAGCTTTTCGTACTTGTTCATAGATATTTCCTCCTTATGAATAAAATTGCTATGCTGCAATCATAAATGAACACGAGGCGATTCACCATTATTATTTTTCAAATAAGTTCAAATATATTGCGTTACCAGCGCAAAAAAAACTGCCCGCGAAACGCGGCACAGTCTTTTCAGTACACTTATTCTCGGCGCATATGGCGGTATGCTGTCGGCGGCATCCCTACCTCTTTACGAAAAACAACCTCAAAGTAGTTTGCACTGCTGAAGCCCACTTTATATACAATGCTCTCAATCGACTGATTGCCTGTACACAGGAGTTCCTTCGCCCGCTCTATCCGGAACCGGTTCACGCAGTCGCTCAGCCCCCTACCGAAACACTTTTTGAATTGGCGGCAGAAATAATATTTACTGTAGCCACAGCTTTTCGCGATTTCCTCCAGATAGATTCTCTCATTGAAATGGTCCTTGATATACTGGTTGACGGTTTCTCGAAATGCGTCCTCTGGCAGCCGACCTTGAAGCTTCTCCAACTCCTCACGAAGCATTTCATAGCTTTCTATCAGAATAAAGCAGATATCGTCTGCATAGCAGCAGGAGAACAACAGCTCTTTATATTGCAAAAGCTGTGTGCTAAGTCGTTTCTCTTTTTTTACACCGCACCTGGTTGTGTATTCATCCATCTTGTCAATGAGCTTGCCGGCAAGAAGCAGCGTCTGCTCTCGGCTGCGCCCATTTTCCCGGAGCGCAGAAAAAAGTTTCACCATTGTCTGGCCGAAAAGAACACGATTCCCTCTGCTGAGCGAGAGATAGACATTTTGTATCACGTCGTCCAGTTCATTGACTGTAGATGTAGACGTAAATAGAGGTAACGATTTCATCACGCTGGTCTGCATATTCCTGCCAAGGAAAAAGCTTTCTTGCAGCATCGTCTTCGCACGCTCATAGCATCCGGGGAAATCCTCCAGGTTTTTGCACGGATCGGAAGCACAGATGCTCACGGAATAACCAGAAAAAATAGTAACCTTTTCACAGATTTCATCGGAAATTCGTGCTATCAGGTTATCGCGCTCTACGCTTTCATCCATAACCAGAAAGGCAACCAGTTTATCTGTTCCCGTCAGGTTGGCAACTACTGGCTCGAGGCCGTTCCGCTCAAAGCAGTCGCGAATGATATCAGCAATACGTACTTTCAGCACAAATTCGTTTTCTGTGTTCAGGCGTTTGGATTGATTGAGATGGTCATCGACCTGAATCAGCAGAAAAAGACTTGGGATACGATTTAATCCTACGCTGTCGAGCGCCGCATGAAGCTTATCCGGCGCAATATTATTGAAAAGAAGACTAAATGCAAACTCCTCCATAATGAGCATATCGATTGTTCGATTTCTCTTGTAATAATTCACAATTTGGTAAGAATCTTCATTCTGTCGGTCCATATTCTCATCTCCCAAAAGCGCAAAGGATAATCGCTAACACGATTTTAGCAAACAGTGTTCTATGATATGCACTCTGATATTGCTCTCGACTATTAATAAATGAGCACAGGAACCGTCCCCGTGATCACTTTCGTCCGCTGCTCCCGATCCAATAGCAGCCGCCAGCGATCACAGCGGCTAAAAATTCTATGGCCCGAAGGTACATATCGTAGTTTGTGTACCCGATGATCGGCCCGGAAAGTAAGTAGACAGCAGCCGCTATTGCAACGGATAGGATGGCTCGTTTGAGCGTTTGGCTCATATCAGCACCTCCGTATCAATTTCTCACGACAGAACAAATGGTCCCCCGATTCTCCTACCGAAACACCCTTCCCCCGGCGTCCAGCACCTCCCGGCGGTGGAAGGTGACGAAGTCGGGGGTCAGCTCCGGGTAGGTCTGGCAGAAGGCGGCCCGCAGCAGCTCCGGGTTCAGCCCCGGGTTTTGGGCGGACAGGACCACGTCCAGGGTCATGGTGTCGCTCTGGCACTCTAAATTCCAGCCCCGGATGAGGGGGGCGGCGTCGAAGCGCACCGGCGCGCCGGTGGCGGGGGAGCGTTTGGAGACCATCAGCCGGTCCTGCTCCAACAGGGCCTGCATGGCGGGCTCCGTCTCCTGGGGGCGGCCCTCGGGATATTCGAAATTGATGATGTAATTCACCGCCGCCAGCTTGTCCCGGCCCTGCTCCGCCGGATAGCACCGGTGGACCACGATCCCCTCCGGCAGGGCGGCGTTGAGCCGGGTGGGCAGAGCTTCCCGGTCCTGGGGCGCTTCCAGGCCGAACTCCAATAGCTCACACTGGCTGGAGTGCCCCACGGGCAGGGGCAGCAGGATGGAGACAAACGAATGGGGGTGCAGCCCCACGGTAGCGCGAATGGGAATGTCCGCCCGGGTGAATGCCCGCTGGAAGGTCCGCATCAGGTCCCGGTGAGATATGTACTTGGCCCGCCCGGTTTTGGAAAACAACAGCCGATCAGCCATGGGACACCCCTCCCCCGCTCTGTGCATGACAGGCCTGGGCCTCCTGCCACAGCGTATCCTGGCTCACGCCGGTTTGCAGCATGGACCAGGGCAGCAGCTCGCTGCGGTCCCGGCTCCGCCGGACGTAGAAATCGCCGTCCAGTCCGCAAAGGGCGAAGGCATCCTGCCAGCTCTGGGGCTGGAAGCACTCGCTCCAGGAATCCAGCCGGGCCCCCAGCTCCCAGGCGCGTTCCAGCACGTCGCCCAGCCGCCGGTCCCCCCGGGACAGGACGGCCCGGAGATAGCCCACCTCCGGGCTGTTCCAGTGGTAGGTGACGGCGGGGGTCTGGGGCAGATTCTCCCCCAGCAAGTGGACCCGCCGGAGGTACTCCTCCTTGGAGCACTGGGCCTCCCACTGAAAGGCGGTCTGGGCCCCGGGGACGAACCAGGCCACGGAGACCGCCAGCCGCCCGCGCTCCGCCGGATAGATACGCTTCACCAGCTCCGCAATGCCCAGCACGTCGGCATCGGTCTCGGTGGGCAGACCCAGCATGAAGCACAGCTTCAGGGAGGTCCACCCCGCTTCGAAGGCGGTGCGGCAGGCGGAGAGGATCGCCTCCTCCGTCAGCTCCTTGTGGATGGCGTCCCGCAGACGCTGGGTCCCGGCCTCCAGCGAGAAGGTCAGGCTCCCCTTCCGCCCTCGCTGGAGCTGCTGGGCCAGCCGGACGGCCCCTGGCTCTGCCCGCAGCTGCCGGAGGGACAGGGCGATGTTCCGGGGGGCGCAGTAGTCCGTCAGGGATCGACACACCGCCTCCAGCTCCGGGTGGTCAAAGAGGGACAGGGCGGACAGGGAGACGCTCTGATAGCCGGACCGGCGGCACAGCTCGGCCCCGCGGCGAAGGGCCTCGTCGGCGGAGCGGGTCCGCACCGGACGGCTGCCGTAGCCCGCCTGGCAGAAGCGGCAGCCGTGGGCGCAGCCCCGGGACAGCTCTAAGATCACATGGTCCCTCACGATCTCCATAGACGGCACCAGCGGCTCCTCCGGCTGCTCCGGCAGCCGGGCGACCACCCGGCGGGGAACCCGCTCCGGCGTTCCCGCCTCGGGCACGATGGCCGCCACCTGTCCGTCTGAGGCGTACTGGATCACGTAGCGGGAGGGGACGTACACCCCGGGGATCTGGGCTGCATCCTCCAGCAGCTCCGCCTTGGACCAGCCCTCCTCCTTGGCCCGCTGATACAGGGCAAGCAGCTCCAGGGTGACTTCTTCACTCTCCCCGGGCAGAAAGCAGTCTACAAAGGGGGCCAGCGGCTCCGGGTTGTAGCAGGCCGTCCCCCCGGCGATCACCAGCGGGGCCAGCTCCTTCCGCTCCGCCGCCCGCAGGGGCAGCCCGGCCAGGTCCAGCATATTCAATAGGTTGGTATCCGTCATTTCGTAGCCCAGCACAAAGTCGATGATGTCAAACTCCGAAATGGGGTCGCTGCTCTCCAGGCCGAACAGCAGCAGGCCCTCCCGGCGCATTTCCGCCTCCATGTCCACCCAGGGAGCAAAACAGCGCTCGCACCAAACGCCCTTCTGCCGGTTCAGAATATCATATAAAATGCGTAGCTCCTGATTGGACATTCCGATCTCATACAGGTCCGGATAGCACAGCGCAAACCGCGTGGTCACCGCCGGACGGGCCTTGACCACGGAGTGATATTCTCCCCCGGCATACCGGGCGGGCTTTTGTACACTTGGCAGAATATGCTCCAAAATACGGTTCATGTCGTTCCTCCGGACGTGCATTATACTCAGCTTGTCAAAAAAGTGACTTCGCCGCTTTTTTGACAGTCTGCACTATCTATGCGTACTTGTCATTGTACCTTTTTCTACGGTTTCTGACAAGACCTAATTTGCGGAATCCAGCTTGTCGAAAAAGTGGCTTCGCCGCTTTTTTGCCAAGCTGCAAACATTTTAACTGCGTTAAAATGTTGTTGATT
>URTG01000133.1 GCA_900550705.1 uncultured Eubacteriales bacterium
AGGGAACCCTGACGGTTCCCTTTCCAACTATCCTTCCCTCCGAATCCTTTGGCGGGAAGGACTTTTTCGACAGCCTGAATTATTTCATTTGTATTAAATTTCCAAGCCAACTCTTTACATAAGACGAGATATGGAGTAAACTAAGCAAAAACGCAGTGACAAGTACAGGAGGTGCGTTCCCCATGGAAGATTTAGATTTCACCCGTAAATTCAGCCTGGGTGACCAGCGCGATTTAGAGATCAAGACGATTCTGTCCACCGTCTATCAGGCGTTACAGGAGAAGGGGTACAATCCCATCAACCAGATCGTGGGGTATATCCTGTCGGAGGACCCCACCTATATCACCAACCACAACAACGCCCGGGCGCTGATCCGGCGGATCGACCGGGACGAGCTGCTGCAAACCCTGGTCAAGTATTACCTGAACCACTGAGTTCAGACAACGTGATGGTCCGGTCTGTCCCAATGCAGACCGGGCCGTTTTTATGAGGAGGGCCTATGAACATTTTAGTCAGTCACTGCCTGCTGGGGGAGGCCTGCCGCTACGACGGCGGGGGCTGTCTGGACCGGCAGATTTTGGAGCTGCACCGGGCGGGACATCAGATCATCCCCGTCTGCCCCGAGGTGCTGGGCGGGCTGGACATCCCCCGGGCCCCGGCGGAGCGCCAGCCCGACGGCCGGGTGGTGAACCGGGACGGAGAGGACGTCACCGCCGCCTACGAGGCCGGGGCGAAGGCGGCCCTGGACATCGCCCGCAGCTGCGGCTGTACCGCCGCCATTCTGAAGTCCCGGTCCCCCTCCTGCGGCAGCGGAGAGATCTACGACGGCTCCTTCACCGGCACCCGGGTGTCCGGCTGGGGCGTGGCCGCCGCCCTCCTCCGGGACGCGGGGCTGGAGGTATATAACGAGGAGACGCTTCCGGCTTCTCTATTCGGAGAATAATTTCGAATAAAAGCCTCCCGCCGGGAGATACTGAACATACAGTATTTCTCGACGGGAGGCTTTTTCATGCAGCACAAGGTGGAGCTGTGCGGGGTGAACACCGCCAGGTTGAAGGTCCTGAAAAATGAGGAGACCCGGGCGCTGCTCCTCCGGGCCCAGAAGGGGGACCGACAGGCCCGGGAGGAGCTGATCGCCGGGAATCTGCGGCTGGTGCTGTCGGTGGTCCAGCGGTTTTCCAACCGGGGGGAGAACCCGGACGACCTGTTTCAGGTGGGATGTATCGGGCTCATCAAGGCCATTGACAACTTCAACACCGACCTGGACGTGCGCTTTTCCACCTATGGTGTGCCCATGATCATCGGGGAGATCCGCCGCTATCTCCGGGACAACAGCACCATGCGGGTGTCCCGGTCTATGCGGGACACGGCCTATAAGGTCCTTCAGGCCAAGGAGGCCTACATGGCCCAGAAGCAGAAGGAACCCACGGTGGACGAGATCGCCGCCATTCTCGGTCTGCGGCGGGAGGAGGTGGTCTTCGCCCTGGACGCCATTCTGGAGCCGGTGTCCCTCTATGAGCCGGTGTACTCCGACGGCGGGGACGCGGTGTGCGTCATGGACCAGGTCCGGGACAACAAGAACACCGATGAGATGTGGCTGGAGCGCATTGCGTTAAAAGAGGCGGTGTCCCGCCTGGGGGAGCGGGAGCAGAAGATCCTGGCCATGCGCTTCTTCCAGGGCAAGACCCAGATGGAGGTCTCCGCCGAGATCGGCATCTCCCAGGCCCAGGTCTCCCGCTTAGAGAAAAACGCCCTGCGGCAGATTCGGCAGGAATTATAATGTGACATTGCGTGTGTGCTCCGCCAGTTGGCGGGGCGATTTTTTTGCGCTCAGCCCAGGGCCACGTCTAAGATCATCATCAGCAGAAAGCCGCCCATGACGCCCAGGGTGCCCCCGTGGCCGCCCTCGGTGCGATTGGCCTCCGGGATCAGCTCCTCCACCACCACATAGAGCATGGACCCGGCGGCGAAGGACAGCAGCCAGGGCAGCAGCTGCCGCACCGAGCCCGCCGCCAGTACGGTGAGCAGACCGAACACCGGCTCCACCAGCCCGGACAGGGCACCCAGCGCGAAGGCCCGGCTGCGGGACAGTCCCTCGTGGTGCAGGGGCAGGGCGATGGCCGCCCCTTCCGGAAAGTTCTGGATGCCGATGCCCAGAGCCAGAGCGGTGGCGGCGGTGAACAGCACCGGGTCCTCCCCCTGGGCGGCCAGCGCGAAGGAGACACCCACCGCCATGCCCTCGGGGATGTTGTGCAGCGTGACCGCCAGGACCAGCAGCGCGGTGCGCCGCCGGGCGTCATCCCCCCGGGCCAGATGGACGGTGTCCGGGGAGAGGTGGGGGAGCAGTGTGTCCATGGCCAGCAGAAAGGCGATGCCCAGGACGGAGCCGCAGGCGGCAGGGACCCAGCTGGGGAAGCCCAGGGCCTCCGCCTGGTCGATGGCGGGGATGAGCAGGGACCATACACTGGCCGCGATCATCACTCCGGCGGCAAAGCCCAGCATGATCCGATGCAGGGAGAGGGAAGGGGTGCGGCGGAACAAAAAGACAGTGGCCGCGCCGAGCGTGGTGACGGCAAAGGTGAAGCCGGTGCCGGCGGCGGCCCAAAGTAAGGCGTGAAACACGGGAAGACCGTCCTTTCTGGAGAGAAGATCGGGGCCTCTCCAGTAACAGCCTATGCCTGGCCGCCGGAAGGGTTCCGGCCGCCGGGGGGCGGCGCGTGGCGCGCAGAACGCTCCTCCGGGGCGGAGGCGGGGGCGATGGCCCCGGCACCGTAGCGGGCGCGGATGGCGTCCAGGGTGCCCTCCAGCTTTTCCAGGCGGCGGCGCTTCTCCTCCTGGGGGCCGGCCAGAAGGTTGAGCTGCACGCCGGTCTCCTCCTCCGGGATGAGCTGAATGGCGGTGATGGTCAGGGCGCGGACGGGGGCGGTCATGCTCCAGCAGTCCTCCGCCAGGGCCATGGCGGCCTGGGCAAGCTCCCGGGACAGGTTGGTGGGCGGGTCCACCGGGCGCTGGCGGCTGAGATCGTGAAAGGCGGGGTCCCGGATGGACAGGGCCACCCCCTGACACTTCATCCCGCAGCCCCGCAGCCGGGCGGCCACCTGGTCGGCCAGACGGACGATCCCGGCCCGCAGGGCCTCCCGCCCCACCAGGTCGTGGGAGAAGGTGCGGCCGTTGCCCACCGACTTGGGGGCCTCGTGCTGCCGGGCGGGGGAGACGGGGGCGCGGTCCTCGCCGTTGGCGAAGTCGTGGAGCAGGACCCCGTTTTTGCCCAGCAGGGTGAACAGCGCGTCCCGGTCGAAGGCCGCAAGATCGCCGATGGTGCGGATGCCGAACCGGCGGAAGGCCCCATTGGCCGCCCGGCCCACATACAACAGGTCGGAGACGGGCAGGGGCCACACGATCTGCCGGAAATTTTCCCGGGTGATGACGGTGGTGGCATCGGGCTTTTTATAGTCGCTGCCCAGCTTGGCAAAGACCTTGTTGAAGGACACACCCACCGAGATGGTCAGCCCCAGATCCCGGCGGACGCGGGCCCGCAGGGCATCGGCCAGGGCCTTGGGGTCGCCGCCGAACAGATGCAGGGTGCCGGTGACGTCCAGCCAGCTCTCGTCAATGCCGAAGGGCTCTACCAGGTCGGTATACGCCTGATAAATGCCGTTGATCTGCTGCGACAGCGCCCGGTAGCGGGCGTGATGGGCGGGGAGGAGCACCAGGTCGGGGCACTTCCGCCGGGCCTGCCAGATGGTCTCCGCTGTCTGCACGCCGAAGCGCTTGGCGGGCTCGTTTTTCGCCAGAATGATCCCGTGGCGGCTCTCCGGGTCGCCGCAGACGGCCACCGGCAGATGCCGCAGCTCCGGATGGGTGAGCAGCTCCACGGAGGCATAGAAGCTATTCAGATCGCAGTGAAAAATGACCCGCTCCATAAAAAATCCCCCCTTTGCGTCTATCATAACACAAAGGGGGGAGGCGGTCAAACGTATGTTTCAGATCACACCGGCCAGGACCAGGGCGAAGACCACAAAGGTGGCCAGCAGGGCCAGTGAGAACAGCAGGAAGCCGGCGTTGAAGGTCTTCTCCTGGCGGGACTGGGAGGGAGGCACCAGGCCGGCGCTCCGCAGGGCGGAGACCACGGGCTTATAGAGCAGCAGGGTGGCGGCCATGTTCATGCCGCCCTTGGCCAGGTTGAAGGGGAGGAACACCGTGGGCAGCATGGCGGCCACCACGTCCCGGGGGACACCCTGGTACAGGGGGGTGATGAGATAGTTCCACAGCAGCATCACGGCGGTGAGACAGACCACGCCCACCGTCAGGCCGAGCACCGCGCCGGACTTGGTGTGATGCTTCTTATAAATGTAAGAGGCGGTGCAGCAGAAGGAGCTGGTGGCCAGAATATTCATGATGAGGCCGATGGGACCGGTGGTGCTGATGAAGATCAGCTCCAGAAAGGACACCAGAATGGAGATGATGGCCGCAGCCAGAGGACCGAAGGTGAAGCCGCCGATGCAGATGACCACGTCCTTGAAGTCGAAGTCCAGAAAGCCGTTGACGCTGGGCATGAGCTTGGACAGCAGCATGACCAGGTAGGCGATGCCGGTGAGCATGGCGATGCTGGTGATGGTTTTGGTATTCATCCGGGGCTGGGCGGGAGTCTGGGTCATGGTGGGAGAGGACATAAAAAACACTCCTTTGAAAATTCTGACACACCCGAAAAGCCATTGCCCTTCAGGTGTCAAAACAATCATAAGGAGGTGCGCGCACAATCGTTTGAACACATCTTCTTCCATCCGGACTATACCGTTGGTCCCGGAGTTGCACCGAGTCAGCGGAGGGGGGACCCTCCGGTCGCGGACTATACCGCCAGTGGGGAATTGCACCCCGCCCTGAAGACATTGGATCTCAGTTGTCCCTCCTATTATACGCAAACCGGGCCTATTTTGCAAGCAGAAGTTTTTTCCGCGCCGGGGAAGGCGGAACAGAAAATGGGAAATCCATCAAAAAACAGAGAGAATCCAAGAAAATAGCGGGAAAGTATAGAAAAAACTAATTTTGTGGAAGGGGGAATCGAGTGTGTCCAGCCCCAG